>WTGR01000211.1 GCA_011523485.1 Acidobacteriota bacterium | reverse complement strand
GCCGGAACCCGAGCCCGAGCCGGAACCCGAGCCCGAGCCGGTGTTCGAGATGCCGCCGCTCAACGAGAGCGACCCGGTCGTTCGCGAGCTGGTCGCGGAGCTGTCCGCGAATCCGGAGCTGGCGAGCTGGCTCGTCACGGACGAGCTCGTGCGGACGGTCGTCGTCGTCATCGACAACGTGGCCGAGGGCACGAATCCCTCCCAGCACGTGCCGTTTCTCCGACCCGAGGGCCGCTTCCAGATCGACGGCGACACGTCGGCGCCGCGGATCGCCACGGCCAGCTACGCCCGCTACGACGACGCGGCGGCGCTGGTGGCCTCGCTCGACGCGGAGGGCATCGCCGAGCTGTACCGGCAACTGCGTCCGTTGCTGCGGGAAGCCTACGAGGAGCTCGGCCAGCCCGGCGACGCATTCGGCGATACCGTGTGGCGGGCGGTAGCGCATCTGCTCAACGCGCCGGTCATCGAAGGCCAGCCCGAGCTGGTCCCGCGCGGGCCGCTGTATCTGTACGCCGACGAGACGCTCGAGTACCTCTCGCCGGCGCAGCGCCAGTTGATCGGCATGGGTCCGGACAACCAGCGTCGCGTGCAGCAGAAAATCCGGGAGATCGGCGTGGCCCTCGGCTTCCGCGATCTGCCCCGGCCCCACTCCGTGCAGCGGTAGCGCGCAACCTGGATGCCCGGCGTGATTCGCATCGCCCTCTGCCAGTCGAATCTGGTGGTCGGCGACCTCTCGGGCAACGTATCCGCTCTGCAGGCGCGGATGCGCGAGGCGCGGGAGCGGGGAGCCGACGTCGCCCTGTTTCCCGAGTTGTCGCTCACCGGCTACCCGCCGGAAGACCTCCTGCTGAAACCGAGCTTCGTGCAGGACGCCGCCGCCGCGCTCGGCGAGGTGGCCGGCGCCGCCACCGGCATCGTTGTCTGCGTCGGCGTCCCGGAACCCGTGGCGGCGGTGCCCGGGGCAGCCGGCGGCGGCCGGGCCGCACCCGCCACCGCCCGGCTCCACAACGCCGCCGCGGTCCTGGCCGACGGTCGGGTCGCGGCGCTGTACCGCAAGCACCACCTTCCGAACTACGCCGTCTTCGACGAGCGCCGCTACTTCCTGCCGGGAACCGAATCGCTCGTGATCGACATCGAGGGGCGGCGGGTGGGCGTCACCATCTGCGAGGACATCTGGATGCCGGGCGGTCCGGCCGAATGGGCGGCCGTGGACGGCGGCGCGGAGGTCGTCGTCAACCTCTCGGCCTCGCCCTATCACCGGGGCAAGGGACGGGAGCGGGAGGAGCTGTTCGCCGCCCGCTGCCGCGATCACCGCTGCTTCCTCGCGTTCTGCAACGCCGTGGGCGGGCAGGACGAGCTGGTTTTCGACGGCCACAGTCTCGTCATCGGACCGGACGGAACGATACTCGCCCGCGGCGAACAGTTCGAGGAGGACATGCTCGTCGCGGACATCGACCCGACCGTCGCCCGCGAGCAACGGGAGTCGGACCCGCGCTGGGACCGGTCGATACCAGGTGCGGCGACCGTTCGGGGTCATGCGCCCGGACCGGATGCAGGCCGCGTTTCCGTCGTCCGGCTCCGCCAGGCGCCCTCCCGACGCCCGCCGCCGGCCCCACGCGAAACCACGGACGCGCTGTCTCCCGAGGCCGAGATCTACCGCGCCCTTACGCTTGGAACCGCCGACTACATCCGCAAGAACGGCTTTCCGGGAGCCGTGCTCGGACTCTCGGGCGGCATCGATTCCGCCCTCGCGCTCACCATTGCGGCCGACGCCATCGGTCCCGACGCGGTGACCGCCGTCTCCATGCCGTCGCGCTACACGGCCGGCATGAACCGCGACGACGCGGCGATCCTGGCCCGCCGGCTCGGCGCCCGCTTCCTGGAGCTGCCCATCGAGAAGCTGGCCGTCGCCTACGGCGACGCGCTGGCCGAGCCGTTCGCCGGCACGGAACCCGACGTCGCCGAGGAGAACCTGCAGGCGCGCATCCGGGGCAACCTGCTGATGGCCCTGTCGAACAAGTTCGGCTGGCTGGTGCTGACCACCGGCAACAAGAGCGAGATGAGCGTCGGCTACGCCACCCTCTACGGCGACATGGCGGGCGGTTTCGCCGTACTGAAGGACGTGCTGAAGACCTGGGTCTATCGCCTGGCCGTCTGGCGCAACCGCGACGGCGAGGTGATCCCGCAGCGGATCATCGACAAGCCGCCGACGGCCGAGCTGCGCGACAACCAGCGCGACTCGGACAGCCTGCCCCCCTACGACGTGCTCGACGGGATTCTGGAGGCGTACGTCGAGCAGGACCGGAGTCCGGCCGAGATAGAGGCGCTCGGCTTCGCCCGGGAGACCGTCGAGCACGTGGTGCAACTCGTCGATCGGGCGGAGTACAAGCGCCGGCAGGCCCCGCCCGGTGTCCGCATCTCGACGCGCGCGTTCGGCAAGGACCGACGGCTGCCGATCACCAACCGCTACGCCCCGGCAGGCTGAGCGACGGAGGCCGCGCAACGCGCGCATATCCGCCGGACGACGTCGCCGTATTCGCAGGGCGCCTCGAGGACGCCGCGGCCAGGAGCTTGCGCCGCGGAAAGCAAACGGAGTGCGGTCTGCGTGCGCAAGGTCCTCGGACGGTGGGGGCTGGGGCCGAACGCGGAGCGCCGCGACGGGTCTGGCGGCGCTATCCGCGCGGCGCGGGGCCGGCGCCGCCGTCGGCCGAAACCTGCTTCAGCACCGTGGTGGCGGCCCCGATCATGGACGCGACGTCGCTCAGGTTGGCCGGCACGATCAGCGTGTTGCCCGCCTTCGCCAGGTTGCCGAAGCGTTCCAGGTAGTCCTCGGCCACGC
>WTGR01000094.1 GCA_011523485.1 Acidobacteriota bacterium | reverse complement strand
TGTCCGGTCTGCCTCGGCCTGCCCGGCGCCCTGCCGGTCCTCAACCAGCGCGCCGTGGAGCACGCGGTCCGGACCGCGGCGGCGCTCGACTGCACCGTCCACCGCGCCTCCGTCTTCGCGCGCAAGAACTACTTCTATCCCGACCTTCCGAAGGGCTATCAGATCTCGCAGTACGAGGAGCCGCTCGCCACCGACGGGCACGTGGAGTATCTGGACGACGGAGCGGCCCGGCGGGTGCGCATCATGCGGGTACACATGGAGGAGGACGCCGGCAAGTCGATTCACGACGGGTTGCCCGACTCCGGTGCGAAGACCTACCTGGACTTCAACCGCAGCGGGGTGCCCCTCGTCGAGATCGTGACCGAGCCCGATTTGCGGGCGCCGTCCGAGGCGGCGCGCTTCTTCCAGCGTTTGCGCGGGATCCTGCTCGCCGCCGGGGTGAACGACGGGAACATGGAGGAGGGCAGCCTGCGCTGCGACGCCAACGTCTCGGTGCGTCCGCGGGGCGCCGAAGCGCTCGGCGTGAAGGTGGAGATCAAGAACCTCAACTCGTTCCGGTTCCTGGAGCGGGCCCTCGACTACGAGGTCCGCCGCCAGTCGGCGCTGCTCGAGGGCGGCGGGACCGTCGTGCAGGAGACCCGTCTCTGGGACGTCGCCCGCGGCCGCACCGTGTCCATGCGCAGCAAGGAGGAAGCCCACGACTACCGGTATTTTCCGGATCCGGACCTGCCTCCCCTCGTGCTCGATCCCGACTGGGTCGCGCGCGTGCGGGAGGCGTTGCCGGAGCTGCCCGAGGCCCGCAAGCAGCGGTTGATGGCCGACCATGGACTCCCGGAACGCCACGCCGCGCTGCTGGCCGACGACCCGGACCTGTCGTCGTTCTTCGAGGCGGCGGCCGCCGCGGCCGGGAACGCAAAGGCCGCGGCGAACTGGATCATGGGAGCGGTGGCGCAGCGGATGAAGACCCTCGGGGTGGGGATTGCCGCGGCGAATGTGACCCCGGCGGCGCTCGGGGCGCTGATTCGCCTGGTCGACGGCGGGACGATCAGCAATTCGGTTGCGCGCGACGTGTTCGAGAAGATGGCTGCCACCGGCCGGCCGCCGGAGGCCATCGTCGAGGCGGAGGGACTGTCGCAGATCGGTGACGTGGGAGCGCTCGAGGCGGCGGTGCGGAAGGCCCTGTCCGAGCATCCGGCCGCCGTCGGCAAGTACCGGGCCGGAAAGAAGGGCGCCCTGGGCTTTCTGGTCGGACAGGTCATGCGCGCCACGCGGGGCAAGGCCAACCCGCAGGTGGTCAACCGGCTGCTCGAGGAGGCGCTCGGAACCGGCGAAGAGTGAACGGACGCCCGCCGGGGCGCCTCGTGACGGCGGTTTGACAGAGCGAAGCCCCGGTCGCTAGACTGTCTGAATACGAACCCATGCCGCTGACCAACAGCGAGCCTCCCCGCTCGCCGCATCCCGACAGTGGCTGCCTGGTTCGCGCACCTTCCGCTCGATCCGATTTCTACAGAGAAGAGTTGCGCAAGCATTGGCAGTGCCTGGACCAGCAGCGCGAGTACTACTCGCAGAAGACGATGACCGACGTGGACGCGGCCCTTCGCAAGCTGATGGCGAACGTGGATCGCTTGTGCGCCCGCGAGCACGGTGACGAGGTCGTCAGCCGCCTGCTGCGGCAGATCGACGGCGTGACCCGCCTGTCGGCTTCTTCGGGCCGGCAACCGACCCACTGACATCTCGAGCCTTCTTCTGACTCTCGCAGGCCTGCGGCGCCACGCTCCGGACATCGTACGCGAAGGTATCGCGGCGGCCGGGGCGTCGATGCTCGTCGCAAGAGCCTTGCGGGCAGGCGCCGTGGACGAGGCGATCGGCGACCGGACCCCGTTGGTCGTGGCAGCCGGCAAGGCCGCGTCGGAGATGGCGTCGGCGTTCGTCTCCGTGGTGCCGCGGGCGGGCGAGCGGGGGCTCGTCGCGTCTCCGCAAGCCGGCGGTGCGGCCGGGAGCCTCGAGTGGTTCGACGTCGGACATCCCGTGCCCACCGTGGGGAGCGTCGAGGCCGGGCGCCGCGCCCTGGCGCTGGCCGGCGGTCTGGGGCCGAACGAGGTCCTGGTGCTGCTGCTGTCGGGCGGGGCCTCGGCCGGGCTCGCGGTGCCGATCGCCGGTCTGACCCTGGAGGACAAGTCGGCGGTGACCGACGTCCTGCTGCGGGCAGGCGTCGCAATAGACGGGCTCAACTGTGTGCGCAAGCACCTGTCCGCGATCAAGGGCGGCCGGCTTGCGGTGGCGGCCGGAGGCCGCGTCGTGACCCTGGCGATCTCCGACGTCGTCGACCCGCAACCGGACGATCCCGCGGTCATCGGCTCGGGACCGACGACACCCGACTCGACGACGTTCGCGGAGGCGCTGTCGATCTGCCGGGCAGCGGACGGAGCGGGCACGCTGCCGCGGGGTGCGCTGGAGGCGCTCGAACGGGGCGTCCGCGGCGAACTCGAGGAGAGCCCGAAACCGGGGGATGCCCGGTTCGCCGGCGCCCGTTACCACTTGATCGGCAGCCGGCGGGATGCCGTCGAGGGCGCGGTGCGCAGGGCCCGGGAGCTGGGCTACTCCGTGACGGTCGTCGACGAGCCGGTGACCGGGGAGGCGCGCAGAGCGGCCGAAGGCTACGTGAGGACCATTGCACGCCTGGCGCACGAGCAGCCGCGGCCGCTGTGCATCGTGTCCGCCGGGGAGACCACGGTGCAGGTCAAGGGCCCGGGGCGGGGCGGGCGCAACCAGGAGTTCGCCCTCGCCGCCGCCTTCCACCTGGCGCGGCGGTTCCCGGACGCGGTGGTCGCCAGCGTCGGTACGGACGGCATCGACGGTCCGACCGACGCCGCCGGCGCCCTGGTCGATACCTCGACGCCGGGCCGAGCGGCCGAGCGCGGGTTGCACCGGCCCGAGCACTACCTGGCCGCGAACGATTCCTACACCTTTTTCGAGGCGTTGGGCGACCTGATCTGCACAGGGCCGACCGACACCAACGTCGGCGACCTGCAGGTCGCATTGATCGGGTGACGGCCGACGCCCCGATGGTCACCGCGGACGAGCTCCTCGATACGTTGCGCCGGGAGGTGGACCATCCCGCCACGGTGCGCGAGTTGATGGAACGGCTCGGATGGCGTGCCAATCAGCGCGCGACGCTTCGCCGCCGACTCCGGGCTCTCGTCGAGCGGGGCGATCTGATCCGCATTCGCGGTCATCGCTACGGGCTGCCCGACCGGATGCACCTGGTTACCGGCCGCGTGCACGTGCACCCGCGCGGCTTCGGATTCGTCGCCCCGGATCATCCGGTGGATGGGATCGCCGGCGACGTCTACATCGCGGGGACCAATCTGAACCAGGCGATGCATGGCGACCGGGTCGTGGTCCGGGTGGAGCGGCGGAGCGAGCCCGGACGGGTCGAGGGCCGGATCCTGCGAATCGTGGAGCGGGCGACCGCGCAGCTCGTCGGCCGGTACGAGGCGGACGGCGCCGGCATCGGCTACGTCGTACCGCTCGACCGGCGCCTGCCGATGGACGTGCAGGTGCCGCGCGACGAGCAGGCCGGCGCGCAGATCGGCGATATGGTCGTAGCGGAGCTGACACGCTTTCCGACCGCGACGCGGGGTCCGCTGGGCCGGGTGATCGAAGTGCTCGGAGCATTGGATACGCCCGGAGTGGACGTTCGGGTGGTACTGCGCGCGCACGGAATTCGGGACGCTCACGACCCCGATGCCGTTGCCGAGGCACAGGGGCTGGGGGAGACGCTGCGGTCCCGCGACCGCAAGGGACGGACCGACTTCCGCCGTCTCACCACGGTCACGATCGACGGCGAAACGGCCCGCGACTTCGACGACGCCATCACCCTCGAGCCGCTCGCCGGCGGCAACGCGCGCCTTGGGGTGCACATCGCGGACGTGTCGCACTACGTGGCCGACGGCAGCGCCCTCGACCGAAGCGCCGCCGAGCGGGGCACGTCCGTCTACTTTCCGGATCGCGCGGTGCACATGTTTCCTCCGGAGCTGGCCACGGGGCTGTGCAGCCTGAAGCCGCGGGTCGATCGTCTGGTGCAGTCGTGCGTCATGGAGATCGACCGCGCCGGCGAGGTGGTGGGGTACGAAATCCACGACGGCATCATTCACAGCAACGCCCGCATGGCCTACACCGACGTCGACGCGCTCCTGCGCGATCCCGCGTCACCGGCGGGGCAGAAGTACGCGGACATCGCGCCCTTCCTCGTCTCGCTGGGGGCGCTGGCCGCGATTCTCACGGAGCGCCGGCGGCGGCGCGGGGCCATGGACTTCGACGTGCCGGTCGCCCGTTTTCGACGCGACGACGCCGGCCGTGTTGCGGCGATCGTCGCCGATGAGCGCACCACGGCCCACCGGATCATCGAGGAGTTCATGCTCGTCGCGAACGAGACGGTGGCGGAACACCTCGTCCGGCAGGAGATGCCGGCGCTGTTTCGCGTGCACGAGCGCCCCGACCCGGCCAAGGTAGAGGCGTTCGAGGAGTTCGCAACGTCTCTCGGCTACAGTCTCGCGGCGCCGCCCGATGCAATCGCGCCGACGCACTTCCAGAGGCTCCTCGAACGGCTGCGCGGCAGGCCGGAGGAACGACCCGTCGCCCGCCTCATGCTGCGAACGATGCGCCTCGCGCGGTACGAGCCGGACAACCACGGCCACTTCGGGCTGGCGGCGGCATCCTACACGCATTTCACGTCGCCGATTCGACGGTATCCGGACCTGATCGTGCATCGGGCGCTGCGGGCGAGCCGCCGGCCCGCGCAATCGGTGGAACGGATGCGCCGGTGGTCGGAGGCTCTGCCGGAAATCGCACGGCGGACGTCCGAGCTGGAGCGGCGGGCCGAGGACGCGGAGCGCGAGCTCGTCCACTGGCAGATGGTCCGGTTCATGGCCGACAAGGTGGGCGGCGAGTTCACCGGCTACGTGGTCGGCGTCACTGCGTTCGGCCTCTTCGTCGAGCTTGTGGAGCAGTTCGTCGAAGGGCTGGTTCACGTGTCGAGCATGGCGGACGACTATTACCGCTACGTCGAGCGCCACCACCTCTGGCAGGGCGAGAACACCGGCAAGGTCTACCGGCTCGGAGACCGCGTGCGGGTGCGGCTCGTGCGCGTGGATACCGCGCACCGCCAGCTCGACCTGGCCCTGACCGACGTGCTGAACGCGGTGCGGCCGTCGGGCCCGGGGAGCGCTGCGCGCTCTCGCCGACCCGCGAGGAGCGATCGGCGGCGGCGCGGCGCCGGGCGGGGACAGCGTCGATGACCCGCCGACGTCCGCCGCGTCGGGCGTGACCGTGCGATGATCGGATCCGTGAAGCACCTCGTGGTCGGCACCGCCGGCCACATCGACCACGGCAAGAGCACTCTCGTCGAGGCGCTGACGGGGATCGATCCGGACCGGCTGCGGGAAGAGAAGGCCAGAGGGATCACCATCGACCTCGGCTTCGCGCCGTACCGGCACGGCGACACGCAGCTCGCGTTCGTCGACGTACCGGGGCACGAGCGGTTCGTCCGCAACATGCTGGCGGGGGCGAGCGGCATAGACTGCGTGCTGCTCGTCGTCGCGGCCGACGAGTCGGTCATGCCCCAGACCCGCGAACACTTCGACATCTGCCGCCTGCTGGGGGTGGGCGGCGGTCTGGTGGCGCTGACCAAGGCGGATCTCGTGGACGAGGAGACGCTGGAGCTCGTGCGCCTGGAGACCCGGGAGCTGATAGCGGACTCGTTCCTCGACGGCGCCGCACTGGTACCGGTTTCGGCCCGTACCGGGGCCGGGCTCGACGACGTACGGCGTGAGCTCGCCGCGCTGTCGGACGGCGTCTCCGGGCGGGCGGACAGCGGCATCCCCCGGCTGCCGGTGGACCGCACGTTCAGCGTCAAGGGGTTCGGGACGGTGGTCACCGGCACCCAGGCGTCCGGCGTCATCGAGGGCGAGGGCGAGCTCACGTTGATGCCCGCCGGCCGGCGGGCATCAACGTGAGCTCGCCCTCGCCCTCGATGACGCCGGACGCCTGGGTGCCGGTGACCACCGTCCCGAACCCCTTGACGCTGAACGTGCGGTCCACCGGCAGCCGGGGGATGCCGCTGTCCGCCCGCCCGGAGACGCCGTCCGACAGCGCGGCGAGCTCACGCCGTACGTCGTCGAGCCCGGCCCCGGTACGGGCCGAAACCGGTACCAGTGCGGCGCCGTCGAGGAACGAGTCCGCTATCAGCTCCCGGGTCTCCAGGCGCACGAGCTCCAGCGTCTCCTCGTCCACGAGATCCGCCTTGGTCAGCGCCACCAGACCGCCGCCCACCCCCAGCAGGCGGCAGATGTCGAAGTGTTCGCGGGTCTGGGGCATGACCGACTCGTCGGCCGCGACGACGAGCAGCACGCAGTCTATGCCGCTCGCCCCCGCCAGCATGTTGCGGACGAACCGCTCGTGCCCCGGTACGTCGACGAACGCGAGCTGCGTGTCGCCGTGCCGGTACGGCGCGAAGCCGAGGTCGATGGTGATCCCTCTGGCCTTCTCTTCCCGCAGCCGGTCCGGATCGATCCCCGTCAGCGCCTCGACGAGAGTGCTCTTGCCGTGGTCGATGTGGCCGGCGGTGCCGACCACGAGGTGCTTCACGGATCCGATCATCGCACGGTCACGCCCGACGCGGCGGACGTCGGCGGGTCATCGACGCTGTCCCCGCCCGGCGCCGCGCCGCCGCCGATCGCTCCTCGCGGGTCGGCGAGAGCGCGCAGCGCTCCCCGGGCCCGACGGCCGCACCGCGTTCAGCACGTCGGTCAGGGCCAGGTCGAGCTGGCGGTGCGCGGTATCCACGCGCACGAGCCGCACCCGCACGCGGTCTCCGAGCCGGTAGACCTTGCCGGTGTTCTCGCCCTGCCAGAGGTGGTGGCGCTCGACGTAGCGGTAATAGTCGTCCGCCATGCTCGACACGTGAACCAGCCCTTCGACGAACTGCTCCACAAGCTCGACGAAGAGGCCGAACGCAGTGACGCCGACCACGTAGCCGGTGAACTCGCCGCCCACCTTGTCGGCCATGAACCGGACCATCTGCCAGTGGACGAGCTCGCGCTCCGCGTCCTCGGCCCGCCGCTCCAGCTCGGACGTCCGCCGTGCGATTTCCGGCAGAGCCTCCGACCACCGGCGCATCCGTTCCACCGATTGCGCGGGCCGGCGGCTCGCCCGCAGCGCCCGATGCACGATCAGGTCCGGATACCGTCGAATCGGCGACGTGAAATGCGTGTAGGATGCCGCCGCCAGCCCGAAGTGGCCGTGGTTGTCCGGCTCGTACCGCGCGAGGCGCATCGTTCGCAGCATGAGGCGGGCGACGGGTCGTTCCTCCGGCCTGCCGCGCAGCCGTTCGAGGAGCCTCTGGAAGTGCGTCGGCGCGATTGCATCGGGCGGCGCCGCGAGACTGTAGCCGAGAGACGTTGCGAACTCCTCGAACGCCTCTACCTTGGCCGGGTCGGGGCGCTCGTGCACGCGAAACAGCGCCGGCATCTCCTGCCGGACGAGGTGTTCCGCCACCGTCTCGTTCGCGACGAGCATGAACTCCTCGATGATCCGGTGGGCCGTGGTGCGCTCATCGGCGACGATCGCCGCAACACGGCCGGCGTCGTCGCGTCGAAAACGGGCGACCGGCACGTCGAAGTCCATGGCCCCGCGCCGCCGCCGGCGCTCCGTGAGAATCGCGGCCAGCGCCCCCAGCGAGACGAGGAAGGGCGCGATGTCCGCGTACTTCTGCCCCGCCGGTGACGCGGGATCGCGCAGGAGCGCGTCGACGTCGGTGTAGGCCATGCGGGCGTTGCTGTGAATGATGCCGTCGTGGATTTCGTACCCCACCACCTCGCCGGCGCGGTCGATCTCCATGACGCACGACTGCACCAGACGATCGACCCGCGGCTTCAGGCTGCACAGCCCCGTGGCCAGCTCCGGAGGAAACATGTGCACCGCGCGATCCGGAAAGTAGACGGACGTGCCCCGCTCGGCGGCGCTTCGGTCGAGGGCGCTGCCGTCGGCCACGTAGTGCGACACGTCCGCGATGTGCACCCCAAGGCGCGCGTTGCCGCCGGCGAGCGGCTCGAGGGTGATGGCGTCGTCGAAGTCGCGGGCCGTTTCGCCGTCGATCGTGACCGTGGTGAGACGGCGGAAGTCGGTCCGTCCCTTGCGGTCGCGGGACCGCAGCGTCTCCCCCAGCCCCTGTGCCTCGGCAACGGCATCGGGGTCGTGAGCGTCCCGAATTCCGTGCGCGCGCAGTACCACCCGAACGTCCACTCCGGGCGTATCCAATGCTCCGAGCACTTCGATCACCCGGCCCAGCGGACCCCGCGTCGCGGTCGGAAAGCGTGTCAGCTCCGCTACGACCATATCGCCGATCTGCGCGCCGGCCTGCTCGTCGCGCGGCACCTGCACGTCCATCGGCAGGCGCCGGTCGAGCGGTACGACGTAGCCGATGCCGGCGCCGTCCGCCTCGTACCGGCCGACGAGCTGCGCGGTCGCCCGCTCCACGATTCGCAGGATCCGGCCCTCGACCCGTCCGGGCTCGCTCCGCCGCTCCACCCGGACCACGACCCGGTCGCCATGCATCGCCTGGTTCAGATTGGTCCCCGCGATGTAGACGTCGCCGGCGATCCCATCCACCGGATGATCCGGGGCGACGAATCCGAAGCCGCGCGGGTGCACGTGCACGCGGCCGGTAACCAGGTGCATCCGGTCGGGCAGCCCGTAGCGATGACCGCGAATGCGGATCAGATCGCCCCGCTCGACGAGAGCCCGGAGTCGGCGGCGAAGCGTCGCGCGCTGATTGGCACGCCATCCGAGCCGTTCCATCAACTCGCGCACCGTGGCGGGATGGTCCACCTCCCGGCGCAACGTATCGAGGAGCTCGTCCGCGGTGACCATCGGGGCGTCGGCCGTCACCCGATCAATGCGACCTGCAGGTCGCCGACGTTGGTGTCGGTCGGCCCTGTGCAGATCAGGTCGCCCAACGCCTCGAAAAAGGTGTAGGAATCGTTCGCGGCCAGGTAGTGCTCGGGCCGGTGCAACCCGCGCTCGGCCGCTCGGCCCGGCGTCGAGGTATCGACCAGGGCGCCGGCGGCGTCGGTCGGACCGTCGATGCCGTCCGTACCGACGCTGGCGACCACCGCGTCCGGGAACCGCCGCGCCAGGTGGAAGGCGGCGGCGAGGGCGAACTCCTGGTTGCGCCCGCCCCGCCCCGGGCCCTTGACCTGCACCGTGGTCTCCCCGGCGGACACGATGCACAGCGGCCGCGGCTGCTCGTGCGCCAGGCGTGCAATGGTCCTCACGTAGCCTTCGGCCGCTCTGCGCGCCTCCCCGGTCACCGGCTCGTCGACGACCGTCACGGAGTAGCCCAGCTCCCGGGCCCTGCGCACCGCGCCCTCGACGGCATCCCGCCGGCTGCCGATCAAGTGGTAACGGGCGCCGGCGAACCGGGCATCCCCCGGTTTCGGGCTCTCCTCGAGTTCGCCGCGGACGCCCCGTTCGAGCGCCTCCAGCGCACCCCGCGGCAGCGTGCCCGCTCCGTCCGCTGCCCGGCAGATCGACAGCGCCTCCGCGAACGTCGTCGAGTCGGGTGTCGTCGGTCCCGAGCCGATGACCGCGGGATCGTCCGGTTGCGGGTCGACGACGTCGGAGATCGCCAGGGTCACGACGCGGCCTCCGGCCGCCACCGCAAGCCGGCCGCCCTTGATCGCGGACAGGTGCTTGCGCACACAGTTGAGCCCGTCTATTGCGACGCCTGCCCGCAGCAGGACGTCGGTCACCGCCGACTTGTCCTCCAGGGTCAGACCGGCGATCGGCACCGCGAGCCCGGCCGAGGCCCCGCCCGACAGCAGCAGCACCAGGACCTCGTTCGGCCCCAGACCGCCGGCCAGCGCCAGGGCGCGGCGCCCGGCCTCGACGCTCCCCACGGTGGGCACGGGATGTCCGACGTCGAACCACTCGAGGCTCCCGGCCGCACCGCCGGCTTGCGGAGACGCGACGAGCCCCCGCTCGCCCGCCCGCGGCACCACGGAGACGAACGCCGACGCCATCTCCGACGCGGCCTTGCCGGCTGCCACGACCAACGGGGTCCGGTCGCCGATCGCCTCGTCCACGGCGCCTGCCCGCAAGGCTCTTGCGACGAGCATCGACGCCCCGGCCGCCGCGATACCTTCGCGTACGATGTCCGGAGCGTGGCGCCGCAGGCCTGCGAGAGTCAGAAGAAGGCTCGAGATGTCAGTGGGTCGGTTGCCGGCCCGAAGAAGCCGACAGGCGGGTCACGCCGTCGATCTGCCGCAGCAGGCGGCTGACGACCTCGTCACCGTGCTCGCGGGCGCACAAGCGATCCACGTTCGCCATCAGCTTGCGAAGGGCCGCGTCCACGTCGGTCATCGTCTTCTGCGAGTAGTACTCGCGCTGCTGGTCCAGGCACTGCCAATGCTTGCGCAACTCTTCTCTGTAGAAATCGGATCGAGCGGAAGGTGCGCGAACCAGGCAGCCACTGTCGGGATGCGGCGAGCGGGGAGGCTCGCTGTTGGTCAGCGGCATGGGTTCGTATTCAGACAGTCTAGCGACCGGGGCTTCGCTCTGTCAAACCGCCGTCACGAGGCGCCCCGGCGGGCGTCCGTTCACTCTTCGCCGGTTCCGAGCGCCTCCTCGAGCAGCCGGTTGACCACCTGCGGGTTGGCCTTGCCCCGCGTGGCGCGCATGACCTGTCCGACCAGAAAGCCCAGGGCGCCCTTCTTTCCGGCCCGGTACTTGCCGACGGCGGCCGGATGCTCGGACAGGGCCTTCCGCACCGCCGCCTCGAGCGCTCCCACGTCACCGATCTGCGACAGTCCCTCCGCCTCGACGATGGCCTCCGGCGGCCGGCCGGTGGCAGCCATCTTCTCGAACACGTCGCGCGCAACCGAATTGCTGATCGTCCCGCCGTCGACCAGGCGAATCAGCGCCCCGAGCGCCGCCGGGGTCACATTCGCCGCGGCAATCCCCACCCCGAGGGTCTTCATCCGCTGCGCCACCGCTCCCATGATCCAGTTCGCCGCGGCCTTTGCGTTCCCGGCCGCGGCGGCCGCCGCCTCGAAGAACGACGACAGGTCCGGGTCGTCGGCCAGCAGCGCGGCGTGGCGTTCCGGGAGTCCATGGTCGGCCATCAACCGCTGCTTGCGGGCCTCGGGCAGCTCCGGCAACGCCTCCCGCACGCGCGCGACCCAGTCGGGATCGAGCACGAGGGGAGGCAGGTCCGGATCCGGAAAATACCGGTAGTCGTGGGCTTCCTCCTTGCTGCGCATGGACACGGTGCGGCCGCGGGCGACGTCCCAGAGACGGGTCTCCTGCACGACGGTCCCGCCGCCCTCGAGCAGCGCCGACTGGCGGCGGACCTCGTAGTCGAGGGCCCGCTCCAGGAACCGGAACGAGTTGAGGTTCTTGATCTCCACCTTCACGCCGAGCGCTTCGGCGCCCCGCGGACGCACCGAGACGTTGGCGTCGCAGCGCAGGCTGCCCTCCTCCATGTTCCCGTCGTTCACCCCGGCGGCGAGCAGGATCCCGCGCAAACGCTGGAAGAAGCGCGCCGCCTCGGACGGCGCCCGCAAATCGGGCTCGGTCACGATCTCGACGAGGGGCACCCCGCTGCGGTTGAAGTCCAGGTAGGTCTTCGCACCGGAGTCGGGCAACCCGTCGTGAATCGACTTGCCGGCGTCCTCCTCCATGTGTACCCGCATGATGCGCACCCGCCGGGCCGCTCCGTCGTCCAGATACTCCACGTGCCCGTCGGTGGCGAGCGGCTCCTCGTACTGCGAGATCTGATAGCCCTTCGGAAGGTCGGGATAGAAGTAGTTCTTGCGCGCGAAGACGGAGGCGCGGTGGACGGTGCAGTCGAGCGCCGCCGCGGTCCGGACCGCGTGCTCCACGGCGCGCTGGTTGAGGACCGGCAGGGCGCCGGGCAGGCCGAGGCAGACCGGACA
>WTGR01000406.1 GCA_011523485.1 Acidobacteriota bacterium | reverse complement strand
CGGTCGGTCATGATCGCGCCGATGTACGACTGCGAGTAGAGATCGTAGCGGGCGCGCCCGATGACGAAGTTCGCGGTCTCGCCGAAACCGTACTCGCCCGGGTCGTCGAACTTGCCGGGCGCCGCGTCGTTCGCGACGAGCACCCCGAGCGTCGTGTTGCCGGTCTTGCCGGTGAGCTTGGCGCCGATCTGCGGGTCGACGATGGTCTTGGTGTGGACCAGATTCGTGCGGCCCGGGGTGCGGAAGATCTCCTGGCCCTCGAGGAAGAACGGCCGCAACTCGGGGAAGAACAGCGGGTACCGCTGGTTCGTCTCGATCTGTGGGCGATCGGCCTCGATCTGCGAGAAGTCGGGATTGAGCGTGAAGTCGGCGGTGAGGTTCGACGTGACGCCGTATTTCATGTTGAACCCGAAGTCGGGTTGCGTGTCGTCCTCGACGTAGCCGGTGTCGGTCAGTTGGCCGAGCTGAATGGCGGTTGCGGTCGGGAGAAACTCCAGGTTGCGGCTCACCGACAGGCCGCGCAAGCCGCCCAGCGTGCCCATCTGCGTAAGCACGCCCGCGACGGCCCGCGTCATCGGCGCCCAGACCAGCGTCTCGTCCTTGGTCTGCAGCGTGCGGGTGATCTGGAAGCCCCAGCGGTGCTCGCCGTCGCCGCGGGACGGATACCGCAGGCTCTTGAAGGGGATCGCCATCTCGGCCGTCCATCCGTCGCGGACGATGGCGCCGCCGGTCTCGAAGAGCGCGTCCCAGGAGTAATCCCCGCCGCCTCCCGGCGGCCCGCGCATGCTCCGGCCGCCCCGGATGATGGCGTCTCCCTGGATCCCGTAGGCGTTGACGGAGAAGCGGTACGCGCGCTGCTGGTCGAGAAACGGATCGAACATCACCGCGATCCAGTCGTCGCGCCAGAACCCGTCGCGGTCGGCGCGGTTCGCCCGCATCTGGGTCGGGTCGGTGTAGTGCGCGTAGAAGGCGAAGTAGAGGTGGTCGGCGTCGTAGGCGATCCGCACCTCGGTCTGCTCGGTCGGGGGCGCGCCCTCGATGGGGTTCGTCTGGGTGAAGTCGGTGATGAGCACGGCGTCGCGCCAGGCCAGGTCGTCCAGCCGGCCGTCGATGATGGGCGGCTCGGTCGTCCGTTGCGCCTGTACGCTGCGCCGCCCGCCGCCAATCGCGAAGCCGGCTGCCGGCCCGGCCTGCGCCGCCGGCGCGGGCGCCCGCGGCGATCCGGACCGTCCGGTGGGCGCGTCACCCAGCAGCAGCTCACCGCCGGCGCCGCCGCTGCCGTCCGCAGGGACCGTCCCTGGTGAGAGGCCCCGCGGTCCGGCTGACGTCAAGGCGTCGAGTCCGCCGTTCGGGCCGTCTTCGTCGTATCGACCGTAGCGCCCGGCGCCGTTGCCGTTGCCCGCCTGCAGCGGGACTTCGCCCTCGCCGTTGCCGCTGCCGTTGGTGTCCCGAGCCTCCGCGCCGTCGGAGGCGATCCGCGTTCCGGCTCCCCGGCCGAGCATCCGCCTCACCGCACCGCGAACCTCGCGGGTCAGTCGATCCTGCAATTCGAAGAGGTCGCCGAGTCGTCCGTCGACCTTGAACGCCTCGACCGCCGTCTCGCTCTGGACATCGATCAGCCGCGCGGTGAGCCGCAGTCGATCGCCGAGCTGCTGGAACGCTCCCGCCAGCACGTAGTCGGCTCCAAGCTCGCGCACCACCTCGAGCAGGACGCGCCCGGCCGAAGCTCCTGGACCCGCGTGGCCCAGGCTGGCGAGCGCCCCGTCGACGACCGCGCGGCTGAGCACGTCGATCCCGTCGGCGTGTCCCAACTCCGTGCCGACCGTCTCGGCAATCCCCGCGCCGATCCAGTTCCGGGACGGCTCGGCGCTGATGTTGGTGAACGGCGCGACGGCGAGGGTCCGCGGTTCCTGCGCCGAAACCGCGGGAGTCATCGCGATGGACGCGACGATGAATGCGACGCCGATGCGGCGGGTCAGACGGGCTGTCACGCGACCGGCTGCCATTGTACCAGTCCCGGCGGGCGCAGGATCGGGCCGGACTGGTGCGAACGCGCCGCTTGAGGCATCATTGAGCCGGGAGCGGACGGAATTCGGCGAGCGTTGATCCATCTCCAACAGCGAGGTGCCACCGATGAGAACGGAGCGATTCGTGAAACGGGCACTGGTCGCCGCATGGCTTCCGCTGCTCGGCCTGCTGCTGGCCGCGCCGGCAGCCGCGCAGACCGAGCGGCTCGAGGTCGACGAGCTGAAGGCCCAGCTCGACGCCGGCGCCGACGTGCTGCTGATCGACGTCCGCGAGGACTACGAGGTCGAGAGCGGCTCGATTCCCGGCTCGATCCACATTCCGGTGGGTGAGCTCGAAGCCCGCATGCCGGATATTCCCAAGGACATCCGGCTCGTCTTCTTTTGAAACGCCGGTGGGCGGAGCTCCCGGGCTGCGGAGCTCTTCAGATCCAACGGTTACGACGCCGGCGAGTTCTGCGCACTGAACGACTGGAAGGCGAGAGGTTACGAGGTCGACGAGACGGCTCGCCCGGCGGCGGGACCGATTCAGCCGGCGCGGTGACGCGTCGCGCCCTTCACGGCAACCGGGGTCGGGCGGACCCTGCGTCGACCGGCCGACGGGTGCCTGCGACCCGAAGTCGTCGGCGTCAGCGACAGGGGTGAGCCATGTTCGGAACCATGACATCGACACGGCGGGTGGGCGGTGCGGCGGCGGCGATTCTCGGTGCGCTCGCGTTGGCGGTCACGGGGCTCGACGCGGCGGACGACGCGTTCGTCACCGTCGACCGCTTCGTGCCGCACACCTCGACGGTTCCGGCCAACGAGGGCGAGCGGGTCG
>WTGR01000593.1 GCA_011523485.1 Acidobacteriota bacterium | reverse complement strand
GGTCGCCGGTCACCGCGTCGATGGCCTGGATGACGTCGTTGGGGTTGGGCATGTAGAGCACCCCGCGGTAGGCGAGCGGCGTGCCCGACTGGAACCCCGCGGTGAGCCCCCGCGTCCAGACCATGCGCAGATCGCCCACGTTCTCCCGATCGATGTGATCGAGCGGGCTGTAGCCCCACCCGTCGGTAGTGCGCCGCCACGTCAGCCAATCTTCGGCCGCCGGCGCCTGCAGCATGGCGTCGGTGACGGGCACGAAGTCATCGGCAACCTGCGCGTAAGCCGGCACGGCGCCCGCGGCCAGCGACAGGGCCGCGAACACGACCGACGGGACACACCGCGATGCGGGACGGGCTCTCATGTTGCGACTCCTCTTCTCTGTTCTCTGCAACCACCACGAATAGTCACGTCGTGGGCGCCGCAACGCTTCCACACCGGGTCGGGTCGCGGCCCATTGCGGGGCTGGCGTCGGAACGTGACCGCGAACGGTCAAAGCGCTTCCAGCGCGCGCCGCTGGCGTTCCAGGCGGGAGGCGCGCGCGCGTGCGAAGCGGGCGATGCCCCGGAAGATCGACTCCTCGTCGAGCTGCGCCTCGGCGATGACGTCCGGCTCGGTGCCCCCGCTCCGCCAGCGGTCGTCGAAATCGGCGTAGAGCGAGTACTCCTCCGTGAGGGCGCCGAGATTCGGGATCGGCGGCACCCGCTTGGTCATCGTGCTGACCACCATGCAGTCGTAGCGCGACGCGTCGGGCAGCAGCCGTTCCCGGTACGCCTTCGGCTGAGCGGCGAACAGCTCCGTGCTGATGACGGACACGATGCGCACGTTGAGGCCCTCGGCCTCCAGGCGCGGAACGACGTTGACCAGGTTCTTCGTCGAGCTGGATCCCTGCACGAAGACCGTGCCCATCGGCGGCGCGCCGGGGTCGTGGTCGCGGATCAGGTAGAGGCCCTTCGCCGCGGCTCTCAAGTCGCTGTCGGCGAAGGTCGATCGATCCGTCACCTCGAAGTCCGGCCGCGCGACGTGGATGACGATGATGCCGATCTCCTTGACCGCCAGCGCCCGCTGGACCGCCGCGAAGTAACCGGGAGCCACGTCGTTGTAGTCCCAGAAGTAGAGGTTGACGACCTGCCCGCGCGGCAGCAGCGTCCACACCTGCGGTGCGAAGATCCCGAAGTGGGTGCGCGCGTCGGCGGCGGTCTCCGGGCCCGAGTGGCCCGCCAGCACGTGCAGGACCCCGAGCCGGAACGGGCTGTCCTGGTTCATCTGCGAGAACACCCGGGCGGGGGTGTACATCAGCGGCGTGAACGCGCCGTAGGTGCCCGAGATCCCCCAGACCCCGGCGTAGCCTTCGGGATCGGTCGACGCGTTCTGGCTGACCAGCCCGATGACGGTCGACGCGTTGCCGGCTTCCTGTATGGCCGCCTTGAGGCGCGTGCCGAACGGGTTGTCGACCGGGTCGTAATGGCCGAACAGGTTGGCCCTCTCGACGTTGATCGAACCGGACAGATCGGCCGCCATCGTCATGAAGCGCCCGCCGGTGACGTAGTTCAACCAGGCGCCGATCTCGCTGACCGCCCGCCGCGGCCCCTTCTTCTCGCCCGGCTCGAGGAACAGGGCGATCCGGCGCTCGACGTCCTCGCCGGTGTGCGGATTGCGGGCCGCCACGTCCAGCGGCTCGGTCGGCAGGTTCTCCACCGCGAGGCGCTCGTCGAGAAACGGGTTCGCGGCCGGGTCGATGCCCAGCGACAGCGACCGGTCGACCGTGCCCGCGATGTCCAGCAGCCGCTCGGCGATCCAGGCGCGCAGCCCCGGCCGGCGCTCCATCACCGACATCACCGCGTCGACGTTGGTCTTGAACTGGATGAGGCGCTCCGCCTCGGTCGCCGGCACCCCGTCGCGAATGCCCTCGAACCGCACTTCGTAGGCCTGCTCGAACGTCTCGGCCAGCCCGACGAAGTAGTCGCTGTTCATCTTGAACGCGTAGGGGTGGGACGGGTAGCCGACGATCTGCTCGCGCCCGTTGATCCGCCCGTCGCGGGCCGCCGGCCACCAGCCCTTGACCGTCGGGCCGACCAGGACCATCGGCCGGCGGTCGTCGGCCGGCCACTCCTCCATCGCCTTGAACGCGGCGAGGACCTGGTCGAAGTCGTTCCCGTTCTCGACCGTGAAGACGTTCCAGCCCCACGACACCCACTGCTGCGCGATGTCGTAGTCCCTGTAGCGCGGCTTGACCACGCCGCCGATCAGGCTGTCGTCGATCCCCGCGTTGTTCTGGGAGACGAGCACCCGCAGCCGCTTGCCGACCTGCTGCGCCAGGGCGATGTTCTTCAACTCCTGCGCATGCCCCTCGGTCAGCGCGAACTCCCCTTCGAGCGCGACCACCTTCAGCCCCGGCGGCGCCCCGACGTAGTCCCAGAACAGCGCCTTCCCGGCCGCCGTCGCGATGCCGATGCCGGAAGGACCGCCGTTGACGTCGTTCGTCGCGTCGGTGGACTCCGCATGCCCCGACAGCGCGCGGATCCCGCGGCCCTTCGCATCCGCGAACAGGGGATCGTCGGCCAAGCCGTTGTCGGCCAGCAGCGTCGACAGCGCGCCGGCCCCGCGCCGGAAGCCCAGCGCGTCGATCGGCAGCATCGCCACCTGCGGATCGCAGGCGAAGCGGTCGTCGCCCGTCGCCTCGCGCTGCCGCCGCAACGCCTCGTACAGGATGATCCACAGCGCGTAGCAGGTCGGAATGCAGTGTCCCCCGGCCAGCATGAACTTGTCGGCATAGGCGAACTTCGGCTCGCGCAGGTCGTAGCGCAGCCCGCCCAGGGCCGGGCCGGCCAGGTGGCAGGCCACGTTGTACGGCGTGTAGGCCAACGGGCCGCCGAAGTGCCCGGTCTGGGCGTAGTTGCCCATCAGGCACAGGCTCATGGCGGTCATGAACGCGACGTCGTGGAACCGCTCCCGATCGTAGTCGGGCAACTCGATTGCGTGGGCCTCGAGCCGGTCCGCCGCCGAGACGGTGTGGAGCGTGACAGCCTGCGAAACGTGTGTGGTCATGGGCGTGCGATCCCGAGGCCGGCTTCGGATCGGCCGGGCAGGGATCGCATACTACACGCGCGCGGCAGCGGTGTCAGCCCGCGGCGCGGCGGCGAAGCCGCCCGGCCGGACTCGGGGGCGGCGAAGCTCGCGCTTCCCTGCCCGAACCGCACCCTGGCGCCGCGTTGGCGGCGTCACCCCGCGACCCGGCGGCGCGGGCGCACGAACGGAGGCAGTCGAGACATGGACTTCAGCGGCAAGACCGTGCTGGTGACCGGGGCATCTCGCGGCATCGGGCGCGCCGTCGCCCGGCAGTTCGCCGGACGCGGCGCGCGGGTGGGCGTCCACTACCGGCAGGGCCGCGCGGCGGCCGAAGAGACGCTTGCCGCGCTGCCCGGGGGACCGCATGTGGTCGTACAGGCCGATATCGCCGACGCCGGCGCCGTCGAGCGGATGGTCGATGCGGTCGTCGACGGCCTGGACCGCATCGACGTGCTGGTGAACAACGCGGGCATCTACGAGGCGCACCCGCCGGACGACTGCTCCTACGAGCACTGGCAGGCGAGTTGGCGGCGCACGCTGGAGACGAACCTCCTCGGCGCGGCCAACGCCGCCTGGTGCGCCGCCCGGCACATGATCCGGCAGGGCGGCGGCCGTATCGTCAACGTCTCCTCCCGCGGCGCGTTCCGCGGCGAGCCCGACGCCCCCGCCTACGGCGCCAGCAAGGCGGGCATGAACGCGATGAGCCAGTCGCTCGCGCTCGCGCTGGCTCCGCACGGCATCTTCGTCGGGACGGTCGCGCCCGGGTTCGTCACCACCGATCGGGTGGCCTGGCGCCTGGACGGCTCCGAGGGAGACGACATCCGCCGGCAGAGCCCGCTGGGGCGGGTGGCGACGCCGGACGAGGTGGCCTACGCGGCGGCGTTCCTGGCGTCCGAAGGGGCGGAGTTCACGACCGGCGCGATCATCGACGTAAACGGGGCGTCGTACCTGCGGTCGTAGGAAGCAGGGGCTCCCCGGAAGCGCAACGCGACTGCACCGGTCACGCTCAGCGGTCGATAACAACGCGTGATGTTCCAACCGTGGGAAGGCGGCCATCCCGATCGGCGGCCGCGCGCGGCGCATCGCCCGGCGACGGCGGTGGCGGCGACGGCGACGGCGGTAGCGGCGCGCGCGGCTCTGACCGCAATCCCGATAGCGCTCTCCATCACCCTGGCCGCGTGCGGGCCGGCCCGGACGGGCGCACCCGTGCCGCGGCCGTTTCCCTCGCCGTCGGCGCCCGCGGTCGACGCGGCGCCCGAGGCCCACCCGGCGCCGGCAGCGGCCGCACCGGCCGGCGGCGCCGACTTCCCCCTGTATCTCGCCATGCTGGAGGAGGTCGAGACCGGCGGCGATTGCCACGCCAGACCACCCGGCGGATCGGCCATCGGCTGCTACCAGATGACCCACGCGGCGCTGCGGGACGTCGGGTTCAAGAACGCCTCCGGCGACTGGCTGGACAACGCCTGGGGCGTCGACTCGGACGGCGAGTTCCAGAGAAACCGCCGCGCGCAGCGTGCGGCCATGCTGCGCTATACGACGAACAACTGGCTGCAGGTGGCGCCGTGCGTGAAGGATCTGATCGGCAGGACGGTCGGCGGCGTCACCCTCGACCAGGCCGCCCTGGTATCCGGCGCGCACCTGCTGGGCGCATCCGGCCTGGTCCGCTTCGTCCGTTGCGGCTTGCGGGCGCGCTGCGTCTCGCCGGAGGCGGCCACGTCGAACGGCGGCAGCCGCCGGCTCCGTGCGAACGCCGTTCGGCGCATGCGGGCGGCCTATGGGCTGCGCGTGCTGGCTTCGACGGCCGGCTCCGGCGCGCGGTGCAGACTGTCGGGTTGACGGCGCAATCCTCGTCGAAGCGCGGCGGCGACCGCTCCGCGGGCAGCGGATGAACGCCGGTGCGCAGCGACGTCCTCAACGCACCGGAAAGAAGATGTCGGTGCGCCACTTCGACTGGTCCGGCTCCGCGCCGGGGTCGGTGACGTAGACCTCCCAGGGTGCTCCCGCGGCATCGAGACCCTGCGACTTCATCCACTCCGTCAGTGCGCTCCAGGTTTGCCCAAGACTGTCGTACGGCCCCCTGTGGGTCACGGTCGCCGCGGTCCCGGCGGGAAGCTCGCAGGCCTTGATGCGGTCGGTGCCGGCCAGCTGCGCGGCAACGGGAATCGCGCACTCGACGTCGACGGCGCCGCCCTCCATCGAGTGGTAGATCGCGAGCGGCATCCCGGCCGGCTTCTGCCCGTTCTGCAGGATGTACCCGTGCACCTCTCCGAACAGCGGTCCCATCGTCTGCGCCAGCTTGTCCATGCCGGTCGTCGACCGGATGCCCAGAATGGGCTGTGCGTCGAGTTGCTTCGTCCCGAACTCCAGCTTCATCGATCCGTTCTCCTGTTTCTCCGCTCTTCCACGGCCGGCTCCGGCTCGCGGCACGCACGGCGACCGCTCGACTCGGACGCTGCGCGGTCGATCACGCGTCCGCTAGGGATCTTCCGCCTCGACCTCCGGCCGCAGGCTGGCGTCGGGCAGGTACCGCACGATCCACTGCTCGGTCCGGTGCACGACACCGGACAGCTTCCCCAAGACCTCCTGCGCTCCCTGCGCACCGAGGGCGCGGGCCAGCGGCGACCCCTGGTCGAGCGCGGCGAAGCTGTCGACGTGGAAGAAGTGGACGTAGCCGCTCTCGCCGCCGAAGGTGAGGGCGCCGGAACTGTGGTGCATCTCCGCTTCCTCGAAGTGCGGCAGCACGTCCTCCGCCATCACGCGCAGGTATTCCTGCTCGCGGCCGGCGGCGACCGAGACCACCTGGACGATCGTCAACGACGGCGCCGTGCCGTCCGGGAGCGGGTTGTCGATTCCCGGCGTGGTGCGCAACGCGTAGGTGGTGCGGCTGGTGATGGCGCGCCGGATGCGGCTGATGACGGCGGCGCGCGCGGGCTCGGCGTCGGCTGGGCGATCGAAGCGCGCGAAGTTGTCGAGCGGGCTCATGACGATGAACCGGTAGGTGTCGCCGAAGACGGCGGTGCGGCTGACGTTGCGCCAGGGCACCCCGGCGTCCCGGTCGAGTGCCGAAAGCTCGCGCTGCGCGGCCAGGAACTCGTCCACGCGGCCGGGATCGACCCCGACGATGGTCATTTCGATCCAGGGCGGCGTCTCCTGCGCCGAAACCGGTCCGGAGATGACGCCGGCCAGCAGGACCGCCGGAACTACCCAGTACCCCCAAGCGCCCGCTCGAATCGGTCCTCGCCGCATGCCGCCAAGTATCACACGAATACCGGCGCAGTTGCCTCGATCGGTCTCGGTCGGCTCGGCCCTCCCATGCGCCGGGGGACACCGGCCGCCGCGGTAGAGCTCCTGGGCGACGCTGTCCGCACCGCCCACGGTCCTGCGACTCCATGCGGCGACAGGGACCGAAAGCGGGTTGCGTTATCGTCAGGGATGCGGAAGTTCAACACGGAAGGTCCGGTAGTCGCCGACAGGCACTACTGCATCCCGCCGCTGGAGCGCGTGGAACTCGACAAGATTCTGGGACTGATCCGGGACGAACGGTACTTCGTGCTGCATGCACCGCGACAGACCGGGAAGACCTCCACCCTGCTGGCGCTGCGCGACCTGCTCAACAGCGGCGCGGAGGGTGACTTCCGTTGCATCTACGTCAACGTGGAAACCGCCCAGTCGGCGCGCGAGAACGTCGGCGCAGCGATGCAGGCCATCCTCGCCGCCCTCGCCCGCCAGGAGCGCATCACCCTGCAGGCACGGCACCTGCAGGCCATCTGGCGCGAGGCGCTGGCGGATACCGGCCCGCACGAGGCGTTGCAGGAAACCCTCGGCCGCTGGGCGGAGGCCGACTCCAGGCCGCTGGTGCTGCTGATCGACGAGATCGACACGCTCATCGGCGACACGTTGCTGGCCGTACTCCGGCAGCTCCGCGCCGGCTATCCGAACCGCCCCCGCAACTACCCGCAAAGCGTGATGCTGTGCGGCATCCGCGACGTGCGCGACTACCGGATCCGCTCGAGCGCGGAGAACGCCATCATCGCCGGCGGCAGCGCCTTCAACGTCCGGGCGGAATCGCTGCGTCTCGGCGACTTCACCGAAGCCGAGCTGCGGGCGCTGCTCGCCCAGCACACCGCCGAGACCGGACAGCCGTTCTCCGCAACCGCGGTCGAGGCGGTGTGGGCGAACACCTGCGGCCAGCCGTGGCTGGTCAACGCCCTCTGCCGCCGGGCCTGCTTCGACAACAAGGCCGGGCGCGACCGCTCGCGCGTGATCGAGTTCGACGACATCCTCGACGCGCGGGAACACCTGATCCGGAGCCGGCAGGTCCATCTGGACCAGCTCGCCGACAAGCTGCAGGAAGACCGCGTGCGACGCGTCATCGAACCGCTGCTGAGCGGCGCCGGCGAGAACCGGTCGTCGAGCCGGGACCTGGAGTACGTCCGCGACCTCGGACTCATCGCCCGCGAGGACCCGCCGCGCGTCGCCAATCCAATCTACGCAGAGGTCGTGCCGCGCGAGCTCACCTACGCCGTCCAGGCGACGCTGAACCAGGACGCCGCCTGGTACGTGGACGCCGACAACCGGCTCGACGTGGACAAGCTGCTGGCCGCCTTCCAGGCGTTCTTCCGGGAACACTCGGAGCACTGGGTGGAACGCTTCGACTACCGCGAGGCCGGTCCGCAGTTGCTGCTGCAGGCGTTTCTGCAGCGCATCGTCAACAGCGGCGGCCGCATCGAACGCGAGTACGGCCTCGGCCGGGGCCGTACGGACCTGCTCGTCGTCTGGCCCCGACAGAGCGCCAACGGACCGCCGGACGCGGCCGACCGGATCGTGATCGAGTGCAAGGTGCTGCACAAGAGCCTGGAGCACACCATCGCGGACGGGCTCGTCCAGACGGCAGCCTACGTGGACCGGTGCGCGGCCGGCGAGGGCCATCTGGTGGTCTTCGACCGCTCCGAAGGCAAAGCGTGGGAAGAGAAGATCTTTCGCCGCAATGAAGACGTCAACGGGCGGACGATCGCCGTGTGGGGAATGTAGCCGGGTCTGCGACGACCAAGAGCACGGTCGTCGAAGAAAGTGACGCCGTGACGGTGACACGCATCACCCGCCGGTGCGTCCTGAGCACTCGTGCCGCAGAAACGACACGACCTCGACCCTTTCGCCCTCCGTACAGGGGCGACCTCAGCACGACACGCAGTTGTGGTTGTTCTTCGAGCCGAGCCGCTCGAGCAACGCCACCGTCTCCGGAATCGGCGAGACGCGCTGCACCGGCCCGTTGGCCATGTCGGCCGTCGTCTGGCCGCGGCGGCTGACGGCGGTGACGTCGCCACCGCGCTCGACGAGGTAGAGGATGAGCTCGTCGTCGCCGCGCGCCGCGGCATGGTGGATGGCGTTGTAGCCGTTGTGATCACGCTGGTTGACGTCTGCGCCCAGCTCGACCAGGTACTCGACCGTGGCCAGCCACGCGTCCGGCGCGTGCCGGTGGGCGTTGCCGGCGAAGCCCTCCCCGTAGCCCACCCCGGAGGCGGCGTGGATCGGATAGACGCCCGGATCGCCCGCCTTGTACGGCGGCAGCCCGGACGGATCGGGACCCATCGTCGTCAGGTCGGTGGCCACCCACAGGCCCGGCGCGGCCGGCAGCGACGCGAACGGATCCGGTCCCTCTTCGTTCTGCGCCGTCGTGCCGCCCCGGGCGCGGCGCGGCGGCGGCGCCTTCGTCGGGATGTGCGGGTCCGCGCCGTGCTCCACGAGCAGGCGCATCGCCGGCAGATCGGTCGCGTAGGCGGCGCGCCAGAAGGCCGTGGCGCCCTCCGTATCCACGAGGCCGCAGTTGCGGTTGCCGCACCCGCTGTAGACCATGTACCAGGGATGGCGCGTCAGCCGGGCGTCAGGATCGGCTCCCGCGTCGAGCAGCGCCAGCATGACGTCCAGGTAGGTCGCCTGCTGGAAGCCGTGCTGCTGCGGCTGGGGGAACCGCGTGCGCGGCTGCCATTCGGCGTTGACCGTGGCCCACAGCGGCGTCACCCCGTTGAGGCTCGACCCGATGTTCGGATCGGCGCCGCGCTCGATCAGCATCAGGGCGAGATCGAACTGCGCGTTGATCGTGGCCATCAGCAGCGGGCTCGTACCGTCGCCCGCCGAGACCCGGTCGATGTCGGCCCCACCGTCCAACAGCGCCGCCGTTGCGTCGGCGTACCCCTGCCGCACGGAGTGCAGTAGCGCCGTCAGCCCGCCCTGCGTCTCGATCGCCGGCGGCCGCGCGTCGGGATTCTCCTCCGGCTCCGGGATCTCCCCGGACAGGTAGCGCTCGCGCCCCGCCGATACGGCCGCCTGAATCTGGCTCGGTGTCGCCCGGACGTCACCTGCCTCGAAGGCCTCCATCACGCTCCGCTGGCGCCGCTGGGCCTCGTCGGCCAGCCGGCGGTCGGCGACGAGGTCCACGGTCTTCGAGGCAACGTCGGGATCGGCCCCGCGCGCCAGCAACGTGCGAATGGCGTCGATGCGGTCACGCGCCGCCGCGAACATCAGCGGCGTCTGGCCCCACGCCTTCTCCCGCGCATCGACTTCGGCCCCGTGGTCGAGCAGGGCAGCGATCGCGGCGACACTGCCGGACGCGGCGGCCAGGTGCAATGCGGTCACGCCACCCGTGCTCGTCGCCGCCAACGGGTTCGCGCCCGACGCGACGAGCAGCTTGACAACAGCGGCCCGGCCCGCGGTGCTCGCCACGTGCAGCGGGGTGTAGTGACCGATGCGGGTAACCGCGTCCACCGTGGCGCCGGCGTGAATCAGCGCCTCGGCCATCTTCGCGTCGCCGCGCTCCGCAGACCAGTGCAGCGCCGACATGCCGTCGCCGTGGGCGGCGTTGGCGTCCTCCCCCTGGACGAGCAGGGACAGGACTGCCTGAAGGTCGCCCGAGCGCGCCGCGTCGGCCACCGGCGTGGCCATGGGCGCGGCCGAGAACGCGGCGCCAAGGACGACACTCCCTGCCCCCGCGATGAACAGAGCGGCAACCGCAATGCCCGCACGACTCGACGTCGGTATCAGGTGCACCGGCCCCTTCCTTCCCGTGTGGCTGCCAGGACAGCCGTCGTCCGCACGAGCAATCATCCCGCCGACGCGGACCCCTTGGCTCAGATGGCGTCCGCGGCGACCGGCGCATTCAGCGCGAACGTTCCGTTGCTGTCGCCGAACTGATCCATTTCCAACCCCAGCGACTGCATCAGCGTCAGCATGGCGTTCGCCATCGGCGTGCCGTCCGCCGCCTTCAGGTGCAGGTTGCCGGTGAGGTGCCCGTTGGCCCCGCCGAGCAGGACGAGCGGGCAGCGCCGGTGGTTGTGGATGTTGGCGTCGGCCATCGGCGAGCCCCAGATGATCGCCGTCTTGTCGAGCAGCGACGCGTCCCCCTCCATGGTGTCCCGCATCTTCTCGATGAAGTACGGGAGCTGGCCGACGCGGTACTGGCAGATCTGGTTGAAGACCATGATCCGCTCTTCGTTGTTCCCGTGGTGCGAGGACGGATGGAACGGGCGGTTGGTGCCGCTCTCGGGGAACACGCGGTTCTGAGCGTCGCGGCCGGTCTTGAACGAGATCACCCGCGTCATGTCCGTCTCCATGGCCAGCACCTGGAGATCGAACATGAGCTGCATGTGCTCGGTGAACGAGTCGGGCACGCCGCGCGGGGCGTCGGGCAGCTCCCGCGTCTCGCCGCCGTCGTTGCGGCCCTCGACCATCTGGATGCGGCGCTCGACCTCGCGGACGTCGTCGAGGTAGCGGTCCATCCGGCGCCGGTCCACCGTGCCGAGCTCCTTGCGGACCTCGGCCACGTCGTTGAGGATCCAGTCGAGGATGCTGCGCCGCGTCGCCCGCCGCTCGGCCCGCTCCTCGGGGGTGCCGCCCGCGCCGAACAGCATCTCGAACGCCACGCGCGGGTCGCGGATCATCGGCAGCGGCTCGCTCGGCGACGACCAGCTTATGGAGTCGGTGTAGGCGCACGAGTAGTTGTAGGTGCAGCCGCCCGCCTGATCGAGGTTCTCGATGCACAACTGCATCGACGGCATCGGCGTCGACTGGCCGAACCGGCGCGCGTAGAGCTGATCGAGCGACGTGCCCACCCACAGGTCCGAGCCCTGCGTCTGCTTCGGGTGCGACTGCGTCAGGAAGACCGCGGACGACCGGAAATGGTCGCCGCCGATCTCCGGCGGGCTGAACGCCTCGGCCATCCGCACGTCCGTATTGCTGACGATGGTCAGATAATCGCGGAACGGTTCGAGCGACTTCAGCGCGTTGTCGGGCAGCAACTCGAAGTCGGCTCCCACCGTCGCCGGCGCGAACAGGTGCTGCGTTGCCCCCCACTCGTTGCAGCCGGGCAGGCCGTGGACCTCCTCGATGCAGACCAGGCGCGTCACGTCCGCCGTGGCCGCCGCGACGGTGCGGCCGAGCCGGCCCGCCGGGGTCATCGCGTCGAGGAACGGCAGCGCCACGGTGGCTCCCATTCCGCGCAGGAACGTCCGGCGAGGCAGGTGCTTTCCGGTGATGAACGACATGGTCTCTCCTCTGCCCGGTCCCAGGTCAGCGTCGTCTGTGTGCACCCTTCCGCGGCGCAGACGCCGAAGCGCTCAGTCGCCCCGCTTGCGCTGGAACGCGTCGCTTCTCACAACGCCCATGATGAACGAAGCCATCCGGTAGTCGTCATTCTCGGCGGACCGCGCGATGGCGCGCACGGTCGGCTGATCGAAGTGCTCGACCCGCCGGCCGGTGGCGAACGCCAGCAGGTTCTCGGTAAAGGTGCGCACCAGTGGGATCGGCCGCGCCAGCAGCGCGTCGACCAGCTCGCCCGGTGACGTTACCGGGGTGCCGTCGTAGTAGTCGCCGCGCGTGTCCAGCGGGATTCCGTTCTCCCGCAGGCGCCACTTCGCGGTGACGTCGAAGTTGTCGAGAGCCAGGC
>WTGR01000911.1 GCA_011523485.1 Acidobacteriota bacterium | reverse complement strand
TACCGCAGCAGCACGCCGGCGTGCACCGTGAAGTAGTCGACGCCCTGCTCCGCCTGCTCGATCAGGGTGTCGCGATAGATCTCCCAGGTCAGCTCCTCCGGCCTCCCGTCGACCTTCTCCAGGGCCTGGTAGATGGGCACGGTGCCGACCGGCACGGGCGCATTGCGGATGATCCACTCGCGCGTCTCGTGGATGTCGGCGCCGGTGGACAGATCCATGATGGTGTCGGCGCCCCACAACGTCGCCCAGCGCAGCTTCTCCACCTCCTCGTCGATAGACGAGCTGACGGCGGAGTTCCCGATGTTGGCGTTGATCTTCACCAGGAAGTTGCGGCCGATCGCCATCGGCTCGAGTTCCGGATGGTTGATGTTGGCCGGGATGATCGCTCTTCCGCGGGCTACCTCGGCGCGGACGAAATCCGGTTCGAAGCCCTCGCGCAGGGCGACGAACTCCATCTCCGGGGTCACCTCGCCCTTGCGGGCGTAGTGCATCTGCGTGACCGAGCCCGCGCCGCGCATGACCGGCCGATGCAGCGAGGCCGGTATCTGCTCGGAGCCGTGCGCGGCGCCCGCCGGAGCGACCTCGGCGACGTCCCCGCGGGCGGCCATCCACTCGCGCCGCAGAGGCGGCAGGCCGGCCCGCGCGTCGGTCTGGTGGGGACCGCTCGTGTCGTAGACCTGCAGGGGCGGCTCCCCGTCCGACAACGCGATCCGGCGCATCGGCACACGGACGCGCCCGCCCTCGACGTGTACCTTGCTCGAGTTCGGAAAAGCCTCGGCGAAACGGGATTCAAGTGAAGGCATGGAAGCAGCAGGGCTCGCCATGAATCGCTCCTTGATCTGAGAGTGCGAACGAATATAGCACGCGGCCCCGGCGCGCCATCTGCGACCGTCGCCGTCACGCGGCTACATCCTGCGCAGCACGACGCACTTCAGATACGAGGTTTCGGGCACGGTCGCCAGCACCGGATGGTCGCGGCTCTGCAGCCGCCTCTCCACGACGCGGACATCCGCCCGAGCGTCGGCCGCGGCCTCCGCGATCATGCGTGTGAAGGCAGGCTCGTCGACGTGGTAGGAGCAGCTCGACGTGATGAGCGCCCCGCCCGGCGACAGGATCCGGAGCGCGCGCAGGTTGATCTCCTTGTAGCCGGCCAGCGCCCGCGTCGTGGCCCCACGGTTTTTTGCGAACGCCGGGGGATCCAGCACGATCGTATCGAACCGCTCGCCCGCCCTGTCGTGGTCGCGCAGCACGTCGAAGACGTTGCCCGCTCGGGCCCGTACGTTGGAGACTCCGTTGATCTCGGCGTTCCGCTCGACGGAGGCCGCCGCGCTCTCGGACACGTCGACCGTCTCCACCTCGTCGCAGGCCGGAGCCATCTGCAGCGCGAACCCGCCGGTGTAGCTGAAGCCGTCGAACGTCCTCCCGCGCGCATAGCGGGCCGCAGCGAGGCGATTCTCGCGTTGATCGAGAAACAGACCGGTCTTCTGGCCCTGCCAGGGATCGACGACGTATCGGACGGCTCCTTCCCGCACCTCGATTTCCTGCGGCACGCTGCCGTGGCGCAGCTCGACGCCGCGTTCCAGCCCTTCGAGCGCCCGCACCTGCGGATCGTTGCGGGCCAGGATGCCGGCCGGCTGCAGGAGTTCCACCAGCAGTTCGCCCATCAGCGGCAGCAGGCGGTCGGTGGCCTGGCACAGGGCCTGCACCACCAGCGCCTCGCCGTAGCGATCCACGACCAGTCCGGGTAGTCGATCACCCTCGCCGTGGACCAGCCGATACGCCGTGGAGTCGATGTCCAGCGATTCGCGGTAACGGATGGCGGCCTCGAGCCGGGCGCGCCAGAACGCGGCGCCGGGGCGCACGTCGCGCCGGGTCAGCATCCTCAGGGCGATCACCGAGCGGCTGCTGTAGAGCCCGTAGCCGAGAGGCCGGCGGTCGCCGCCGCTCACTCGCACGACGTCACCCGGGGCGGCGGCCACCCGCCGCAGATCCGAGCGATAGATCCAGGGATGTCCGGTCCGCAGGCGGCGCTCCCCCCGCGCCGTCACCGCAACCGCCGGCTCCCGCTTCGGTTCCCGGACCGTCGAGCGACCCCGGGGCGGACGTCCCGCGGCGTCGGGCGGAGGCTGCGGCTCCGCGGCCTTCCTCGCCGGCCCGGCGCGGCGGGACCGCGGGCGGGAGGCGATGCCTTCCGCACCCGACGCCGGGCGGCGCTCCCGTCCGCCCGAGCCGGCCGCACCGGCTGCGTCACGGCTCGATCGTCGTTCGTCCAGAAATCGTTCTCCTCGGCCGCCCCGGAGTCGGGGCCCGGCGGGCAAGGCCCACCAGGCTCGTATAGTACAATTGCGGCATGCGGATCGCTCTGGGCGCCGACCACGCCGGCGTCGCCCTGAAGGCGTTCATTCGTCGTGCTTTCGACGAGGCGGCGCGGGCGAATCCCAGCGGGCCGCCCAACACGTATGTCGACTTCGGCACGCATTCGGAGGAACCCGCGGACTATCCCGACTTCGCGCGGCCGGTCGCCGAGGGAGTCGCGTCGGGCGCTTTCGACCGTGGCGTGCTGGTCTGCGGAACCGGCATAGGCATGTCGATCGCCGCCAACAAGGTGCCCGGCGTGCGTGCCGCCCTCGTGCACGATCCAGTCGGCGCCGGACTCTGCCGCGAGCACAACGACGCCAACGTCGTCACCCTCGCCGGCCGGTCCCTGTCTCCGGAAACGGCCATGGCCATCGTCGAGACGTTTCTCGACACGCCGTTCGGCGGCGGCCGGCACGGGCCGCGGGTGCGCAAGATCACGGACATGGAGCGTTGCCTGGAAGGGGTCACGTGACGCGGACCGTCGACGCCGACCGAGCCGACGCGATCGCCGGACTCACCGATCGAATGCAGCCGCTCGCCGCGAGCGACCCGGAGATTTCCGGGGCCGTCCGCCAGGAGATCGAGCGGCAGAACGACGGGCTCGAGCTGATCGCCTCCGAGAACTTCACGAGCGCCGCCGTGCTCGAGGCCATGGGCTCGCCGCTGACCAACAAGTACGCGGAGGGCTATCCGGGGCGGCGGTACTACGGAGGCTGCGAGTACGTCGACGTGGCCGAGTCGCTCGCCATCGACCGCGCGAAGGCCCTGTTCGGAGCCGAGCACGCCAACGTGCAGCCGCACTCGGGCGCCCAGGCGAACATGGCGGCGTACTTCGCCCTGCTCGAGCCGGGCCAGACGGTGTTGGGCATGAATCTCGCCCACGGCGGACATCTGACCCACGGTCACCCGTTGAACTTCTCCGGACAGCTCTACGAGATCGTCCCCTACGGCGTGCGCCGCGACGACGAGCGCATCGACTACGACGCGCTCGAACAGCTCGCTCACCAGCACCGGCCCCGGCTGATCATGGTCGGCGCGAGCGCCTATTCCCGCGTGATCGACTTCGCGCGCATCGCCGGCGTGGCCGAGGCCGTCGGCGCCGCGGTGGTCACGGACATGGCGCATATCGCCGGTCTCGTCGCCACCGGGCTGCATCCGAGCCCGGTACCGCATTCCGACGTCGTGACCACCACGACCCACAAGACGCTGCGGGGACCGCGCGGCGGCCTGATTCTCTGCCGGGAGGCGCACCGCAAGGCCATCAACCGCTCGCTGTTCCCGGGCGTGCAGGGCGGACCGCTCATGCATGTCGTCGCCGCCAAGGCAGTCTGCTTCCGGGAAGCGGCAACCCCCGGCTTCGCCGACTACCAACGGCAGGTGGTCCGCAACGCGCGCCGCCTGGCCGGCGCGCTGGCGGATCAGGGCTTTCGCATCGTGAGCGGGGGGACCGACAATCACCTGCTCCTGGTGGACGTTTTCTCCCGCGGCCTGACGGGCACGGTCTGCGAGGCGGCCCTGGGACGAGCCGGCATCACGGTGAACAAGAACGCCATACCTTTCGACCAGCAGCCGCCGATGGTGGCCAGCGGCATTCGGCTCGGCACGCCGGCGCTGACCACCCGGGGCATGGCGGAAGCGGAGATGGACACCGTGGCGGAGTTGATCGGACGCGTGCTGAGCGCCCCCGGCGACGACCGCGGCGCCGTCATGGTTCGAGGCGAGGTCGAAGCGCTGTGCCGGAAGTTCCCGCTGTACCCGACGCCTCCCCGCCACGACCAGATCTAGAACCGGGGTTGGCGACGCGCGTCGCGGAAGCGCTCGCCGACGACGGCGCGCTCGCGCGCGCGATGCCGGCGTTCGAGCCGCGTCCGGGCCAACGGCGGATGGCGGACGCCGCGGCGCGCGTGCTCGAGACCGGCGGCGTCCTGCTGGCCGAAGCCGGCACCGGGACGGGCAAGACCCTGGCCTACCTGGTGCCCGCCATCCTCAGCGGGCAGCGCGTGCTCATCTCGACCGGCACGAAGAACCTGCAGGACCAGATCTTCTACAAGGACCTGCCCGACCTGCGGCACGCACTCGGCGTCGAGTTCCGGGCGACCTACATGAAGGGCCGCGGGAACTACCTGTGCCTGCATCGGTTCGCGACACGGCGCGCGGAGGCGGCGGCCTCGCTGCTGCCGCTGGCCGAGCGGAGCGTGCTGGACCAGCTCGCCGCCTGGGCCGACCAGACGGAGACCGGCGACCGGGCCGAGATCGAGGACCTGCCCGACAATCTGGCCGTCTGGAACGACGTCGCCGCCACCTCCGAGAACTGCATCGGCACGGAGTGCCCCGCCTACCAGGAGTGCTTCGTGACGACGATGCGCCAGCGAGCGGCGGAGTCGGACGTCGTCATCGTCAACCACCATCTGCTGTGCGCGGACGCCGCGGTGCGCCAGAGCGCGTACGGCGAGGTCATTCCCGCGTGCACGGTCGCGGTGATCGACGAAGCGCATCAGCTCGAAGACGTGGCCACGCAGTACTTCGGGATCGCCGTCAGCAACCACCGGCTCGACGAGCTGTACCACGACGGCCGGCGACTCGTCGCCGGCGACGCGCCGCCGGCCGTCGAGCTGGCGGAAGCGTCGGTGCTCGAGCTGCTGGACCTGCTGGACCGCGTGCGCGGCGACGCCCATCTCTTCTTCGGCTCGCTTGCGCCGGCTGCCGGCGGGGAGCGCAGCCGCGTGACTACGGACACGCTCGCCGCGGTCGCCGAGCCGGCCCGCCGCCTCGGACGGAGCCTGGGCGATCTCGCCGGCGCGCTTTCCAGGCTCGCCGGGCCGTCGGCGAGCACGGATCTGACGGCGCTCGGCCGGCGGGCGGACGAGATCCGCACCGAGCTCGCGTTCCTGCTGGCCGCCGGCGACGCCGCCTACGTCTATTTCGTGGAACGGCGCGGCCGGGGCGTGTTTCTGCGGGCCGCGCCGATCGACGTCTCGAGCATCATCCGCGAGTTGCTGATCGAGCGGATGGAGAGCACGGTCCTGACCTCCGCCACCCTGACGGTCGACGCTTCCTTCGCGTACCTCCGGGGACGGCTGGGCATCGCCGAAGCCACCGAGCTGCGGTTGCCGTCGGAGTTCGACTATCGCGAGCAGGCCATCCTCTACCTGCCGCGCGGGATGCCGCCGCCGCGCCATCCGGCGTTCACCGCCGCTGTCGCCCGGGAGGTCACCGCGCTGCTGCGGATCACCGCGGGCCGCGCGTTCGTCCTCTTCACGAGCTACGCGAATCTCCGCGACGTGCACGCCCGGCTCGATCCGACCCTCCCCTATCCGCTGCTGGTGCAGGGAACCTCGCCGCGCAGCGTCCTGCTGCGGGAGTTCCGCGCCACGCGCAACGCGGTGCTCCTGGCGACCTCCAGCTTCTGGCAGGGAGTGGACGTCGCCGGCGACGCCCTGAGCTGCGTGGTGATCGACAAGCTCCCGTTCGCCTCCCCCGGCGATCCGCTGACCGCCGCCCGCATGGAGCAGATCGACGCGGACGGCGGCAATCCGTTCTCCGACTACCAGATGCCGCTCGCCATCCTGACCCTGCTGCAGGGGCTCGGCCGGCTGCTCCGCCACCGCACGGACCGCGGCGTGCTGGCGCTGCTGGACCCGCGCCTGCGGACGAAGGGGTACGGGCGCCGCTTTCTGGACTCCCTGCCGCCTGCACCCGTAACGCACGATCTGGCGTCGGTGGCCGGCTTCTTCGACTAGCGCCCCGCAACGCCTCGCCGGCTCGGCGTTGCGGCCCATCCCCCCCGCTCCAGGAGTCTGCGCCGCAGAACTCGCTCCGTTGCGTTCTGCGGCGCAGACTCCTAGACTGAGCAACATGAGGACGCGCGCTCTGCTGCGCCTGCGCCGGGTGCGCCGCATCGTGCCCGTGGCGTGCCTCGCCGCCCTCGGCATCGCCGGAGCGGCCGGCATGGCGAGCGGACAACCGGCAGGCACGGTGCGCGGCGCGGTGGTGGACGAGGGGACCCGGGCCGCGGTCGCGGAGGCGCTCATCGTCCTGCTTCCGCTCGACGGTGACGGTCCTTCCCTCGAATTCGAAACCGGATCCGACGGCCGCTTCGCTCGGTCCGACGTGGCCCCGGGGCTCTATGCGGTAACGGCGGCGCTCGGGGCCCTGCAAAGCGAGGTCTACCGCGTGCGGGTCCGTGATCGGAGAGCGGTGGAGATCCGTTTCGTCCTGGGACCCGACCGGGGCGTCACGCCCTGGATCATCGCGGGTGGCGCACGCGACCGGCTGGACGAGCTGTTCGCGGCGGGCGTCGGAGCCAACCGGGAAGGTGCGCACAACGAAGCCGTGACGTGGTTCACGCTTGCCGCGGGACTCGACCCAAACTGCATCGAGTGCCACTACAACGTCGGTGTCGCCTACTCGGCCCTCGAGCGCTGGCCGGCCGCCGAGCGCGCGTTCGAGGACGCTCTCGCCATCCGGCGGGACTACACCGCCGCCTACTACGGGCTGGCGAACGTCTTCTCGCGATCGGGACGCCCCGACGACGCCGCCCGAGCCCGCGACGAGGCGACGCGTCTGACCCTGGCCGCACTGGAAGCGGGACGCCGGCAGGCAGCCGCGGAAGTCGCACGCGGCGTCGCGTTCCTCGAGGCCGGCAACGTCGAGGACGCCCGGCAGCGCTTCGAAGAGGCGGTCGGCGGGAATCCGGGCTACGCGCCGGCGTACTACTGGCTGGGAGTCGCGCTGACGGAGATCGGCCGGTCCGGCGCGGCGCTGACCGCGTTGCGGCGGGCGGTCAGTCTGGATGGAAGCGGCGAGCACGCGGCCGACGCGAGGTCTCGCATCGCCGCGCTGGAGCGCTGAGCGCTGAGTACGCCGCCTAGCCCGGAGGCCCTGGTCGCGAACGTCCGACTCGTCCGCGAACGCATCGAACATGCCGCCACCGCAGCCGGCCGGGACCCGGACGAGATCCGGCTGATCGCCGTCTCGAAGACATTCCCGCTGGACGCCGTCGAAGCGGGCGCGAGCGCCGGCCTGACCGACTTCGGGGAGAACCGCGTCCAGGAGGGACTGGGCAAGATCGAGCGGGGGTCCGGGCTGCGGGTCAGGTGGCACCTGATCGGCCACCTGCAGTCCAACAAGGCCCGCAGCGCCGCGGTCGCCTTCGACTGGATTCACTCCGTCGACAGCGCAAGGCTGTTGCGCCGTCTCGATCGGGCCGCGGCCGAGGCGGCAACCGCGCCCAACCTGCTCATCCAGGCGGACCTCGCCGGCGAGGCGACCAAGCACGGGGCGCCGGCGGAAGAAGTCCGCCCGCTGCTGGAGGCGGCCCGAACCTGCCGGGCCGCCCGCGTGCGCGGGCTGATGCTGATGCCGCCGTGGTCGGACGACCCGGAGGCGGTCAGGCCGTGGTTCCGCCGGCTCCGGCAGCTTCGCGACACCCTCCTGGACGAGGGCTTCGATCCCGCGGCTCTCGGCGAGTTGTCCATGGGCATGACCCGCGACTTCGAGATCGCGATCCGGGAGGGCGCGACGATGGTGCGCGTCGGCACCGCAATCTTCGGCCGCCGTACGCCGCCGGCCGCCGCCTGACGCGCCGCGGGAGTTTCGCGCCGGCGAGACTCCCTGTGTCAGCGCACCTGCCGCAACATCCGGTCCCAGCGGGTTCGCGTGAAGAAGTGCGTCGCCATCGAGCCGATCCGGCGCACGGCGGCGCCGATCCCGGGCTCGGGGATCACGACCGGACTGCCGGCGTCGTACGACCAGTACAGTACCGTCGCCCGGCCCTTGATGTGGTCCTCCGGCATCGGTCCCCAGACGCGGCTGTCCTCGGAGTTGCCCCGGTTGTCGCCCATCATGAAGTAGTGACCCGCCGGGATTGCGACCGGTCCGTGGTTGTCGCGCCGGGGTATCACCGCCGCCCCGGCCGCCGACGCCGTCCCCGGCTGCCGCAGCCAGGGCTCGTCGAGCGGTTCGCCGTCGATGTGGACCTCGCCCCCCCGCACCTCGAGCGTCTCCCCCGGCAGACCGATGACCCGCTTGATGAAGTCCCGCTCCGGGTCCCGCGGAAACTTGAACACGATGATGTCGCCCCGCGAAACCTCGCCCTGGGGCAGCAGGAGACGCTCGGCCCCGGAGAGCGTCGGGCCGTACACGAACTTGTTGACGAGCAGGTAGTCGCCGACGAGCAGGTTGTGCTCCATCGAGCCGGTCGGAATCGTGAAGGCCTGCACCACCCAGGTGCGCACGAAGAGGGCCAGAATGACGGCGATGACGATCGACTCGAAGTACTCGCGGGCCGTGGACTTGCGATACGGATCCGCTGCGGGCGCTGTCCGGGTCCGATCCCGTGCTTCGGTCGGCGGCCGGGTTCGCGTTCTCGTTCTAGTCATCGTCCACCTTGAGGACCGCGAGGAAGGCCTCCTGCGGGATCTCGACGCTGCCCACCCGCTTCATGCGCCGCTTGCCTTCCTTCTGCCGCTCGAGCAGCTTGCGCTTGCGGGTGATGTCGCCGCCGTAGCACTTGGCGGTGACGTTCTTCCGCAACGCCTTCACGCTCTCGCGGGCGATGATGCGGGTGCCGACCGCCGCCTGGATGGCGACCTCGAACATCTGCCGCGGGATGAGCTGCCGCATCTTGCCGACCAGCGCCCGACCGCGCGCATAGGCCATCTCCTTGTGCACGATGATGGACAGCGCGTCGACCGGGTCGCCGTTGACCAGCAGGTCGAGCTTGACGAGCGGCGACTCCCAGTACCCGCTCACATGATAGTCGAGCGACGCGTAGCCCCGCGACAGGGTCTTCAGCCGGTCGTAGAAGTCGAGCACCACCTCGTTGAACGGCAGCTCGTAGGAGATCAGGACGCGGTGCGCCGCGTGGTACTCGAGAGCCTTCTGCACGCCCCGCTTCTCCTGGCAGAGCTTCAGGATGCCCCCCACCTGATCCGCGGGCGTGAGGATCATCGCCGTGATCACCGGCTCCTCCACCCGCTCGATGCGGCCGGCATCGGGCAGCTTGGCCGGACTGTCGATGTCGAACACGTCGCCGTCGGTGGTGGTCACGCGATAGAGGACGCCGGGTGCGGTCGTGACCAGGTCCATGTCGAACTCGCGCTCGAGCCGCTCCTGCACGATCTCCATGTGCAGCAGGCCGAGGAACCCGCAGCGGAACCCGAAGCCGAGCGCGGCCGACGTCTCCGGCTCGAAGAAGAACGCGGCGTCGTTGAGCCGCAGCTTCTCGAGGGCCTCGCGCAGATCCGAGTACTGGTGACTCTCCACCGGATAGAGACCGGCGAACACCATCGGCTTGGTTTCCTGGAAACCCGGCAGCGGCCGCACCGCGGGCCGGGAGGCCTCGGTGACGGTATCGCCGATCCGCGCTTCGGCGACGTTCTTCACGTTGGCGATCAGAAAGCCGACCTCGCCGACGCCGAGCTGGTCCACGGCAGCGGGCTTCGGCGCGAAGACACCCACCTGCTCCACCTCGTAGTCCTGCGCCGCGGCCATGAGTCGCACCTTCATCCGCGACCGGACCACGCCCTCGACGACGCGGATCAGCACGATGACGCCGCGGTAGGCGTCGTACCACGAATCGAAGATCAGCGCCCTCAGCGGAGCTTCGGGATCGCCGGCCGGCGGCGGCACCCGCGTGACGACGGCCTCGAGAATCTCGCGCGCGCCGATGCCCTCCTTCGCGCTGGCGAGCAGCGCGTGCGACGGGTCGAGCCCCACCAGGTCCTCGATTTGCACCGCCGTCTCGTCCGGCTGGGCCCCCGGCAGATCGACCTTGTTGATGACCGGTACGATCTCCAGGTCGTTGTCGACCGCGAGGTAGGCGTTCGCGACCGTCTGCGCCTCGACGCCCTGTGAAGCGTCGACCAGCAGCAGCGCGCCCTCGCAGGCGGCCAGCGAGCGGGTGACCTCATAGGAAAAGTCGACGTGCCCGGGAGTGTCGATGAGGTTCAGAACGTACGACTCGCCGTCATCCGCGGTGTACGACAGGCGGACCGCATGGGCCTTGATGGTGATGCCCCGCTCGCGCTCCAGATCCATCGAATCGAGGACCTGCTCCTCCATCTCGCGAGGCCGCAACGCACCCGTGATCTCCAGAAAACGATCCGCGAGGGTCGACTTCCCGTGATCGATGTGCGCGATGATGGAGAAATTGCGGATCTGACGGTGATGCATCTAGGTGAACGCCGCGTAGCACCGGGAGCGGCGAGGCGGGCGCGCTTCCATTATAGAGGGGGCCGCGGCCCGGGCCCGTGGCGGAGGTCCGACCCCGGGGCGGTTCAACGCCGGTCGAGCGGCGTGAACGGCTGAGGATACTCCGGCCCGACGTACTCGGCGCGGGGACGGATGAGCCGGTTGTCGGCGTACTGCTCGAGCACGTGGGCGGTCCAGCCGGCGATGCGGCTGACGGCGAAGACCGGCGTGAAGAGCTCGATGGGGATTCCCAGCATGTAGTACGTCGACGCGGAATAGAAGTCCACGTTGGCGTCGATACTCGTCTCGGCCTTCATCACCGCCTCGATCCGCCGCGACATCTCGTACCAGCGGGTGCTGCCCGAACGCTCGCCCACCTCCTTCGACATGCGTCGCAGATGCGTGGCGCGGGGGTCCTCGGTCCGGTACACGCGATGGCCGAAGCCGGGCACCTTCGCCTTGCGGGCCAGCATGTCGCGGACCGTCCGCTCGACGCGGGCGTCGTCGGCGTCCTCGCCGATCGCGAGCAGCATCCGCATCACCTCGGCGTTGGCGCCGCCGTGCAGCGGGCCCTTGAGCGCGCCGATGCCGGCCACGGCCGCCGAGTGCACGTCGCTGAGGGTCGCGGCGGTCACCCGCGCGGCGAAGGTGGAGGCGTTCAGCTCGTGGTCGGCGTGCAGGATGAGCGCGACGTCCAACGCCCGCGTCTCGAGTGCCGACGGACGCTCGCCGGTCAACAGCAGCAGGAAGTTCGCCGCGTGACCGAGGGCCGGATCCGGCTCCATGGGTCCTCCCCCCGCGTTCAGGCGGCCCCACGTCGCCACCACGGTGCCGATCTGCGCCGTCAGGCGGACGGCCTTCCGGTAGGCCGCGTCCGGCGACTGGTCGTCCGCTTCCGGGTCGGAATGAGCGAGAGCCGAGACCAGCGTGCGCAGAGCGTCCATCGCGTGACCGGCCGGCAGGCTGCGCATCAGCCTGAGCATCGCCTCCGGCAGCCGCCGGGCCGCGGCGAGCGCCGTCCGCAGGTCGCCGAGCTCCGCCCGCGACGGAAGACGCCGGTGCCAGAGCAGGTAGCAGACCTCCTCGAACCCCGCTTCGCGCGCGAGGTCGTGGATGTCGTGACCGGCGTAGGACAGCACGCCTCGCTCGCCGTCGATATGACAGATCGCGGACGAGGCGGCCACCACCCCTTCGAGGCCCGCCTTCGGAGCACCGACCGGCGTCACGGGCCGCCTCCCCCGGCCGGACCTTCTTCGCCCGGCCCCGCGTCGTAGCGCGGGACCCGCGACGCGAACCCGGCGTAGAAGAACCCGACCTGAAAGAGCGCGAGGAACGGCACGGCGCCGTAGACGCCCACCGCCAGGGCGTACGCGATGGCCAGCGTGAACCACGCCCCGAACACGATCTCGACCACGGGCTGGACCCGCAGCGGGCCCCGCCGCCCGCCCCCGAACACTCCGTCGCCCCGCGACCGCAGGCCGTACTTCGG
>WTGR01000612.1 GCA_011523485.1 Acidobacteriota bacterium | reverse complement strand
AGACGGTCTGCGTCGTCCAGGGAATCGCGCTGATCGTCTGCCTGGCGCCGATCGTGCCTCCCGAGCTCGTTCTCCCCGTGGCGGCGGGCGCCCTGGCCCTGCTGGCGTACTCGTTCGCGGTGGATGTAGTCTGGCTCATCGTGCACGCCCGCGTGAGGGCGCCCGGGTGAGTCGATGCATGGTCTGCGTTGCGCCGCCATCGTCCTGGCCGCGGCGGCCGTCGGTTGCCTCGACGGCCCCGGCGCGAACACGCCGCAACCGACGGTGGACGAGCTGATCGAGCGCGCCGAGCAGGGCGACGCGGAGGCGCTGTTCGAGCTCGGCAACCGCCACGCCGACGGAAACGGGGTCGCGCGCGACAACGTGCTCGCCTACATGTGGTTCGGCCTCGCGGCCGAGCGGCTGACGACCGAGAAGGCGTACGAGGCCAGGCGGATGCAGTTGCGCCTCGACCCCGACATGTTCCGGCACCAGATCACGGAGTCGGAGCGGCTCGCGCGGATCTGGAAGGCTCGCCAGGCCGCGCGCCGGCAGGCCGAAAGCCGCCCCTGACGCACGCACGGAAGATCAGCGGCGCGCCTGCGCGAGACTCGCGTCGAGCCGCTCCTCCACCGCGCGGGCGCTCATCGCGCCCTTGTAGACGTAGAGCCGGCCGGGGAGGTCGCCGTCCAGCACCTCCTCGCTGACCCGCAGCCGGCTGCTGACCGCGAAGACGATCGGCTGCCGAAGCCCGGCCTGCACCAGGTCGACGCGCCGCCACACCGCCTCCCGGCTCCAGTACCCGAGCGCCTCGAAGTAGACGCGGCGCCCGGCCTCGCGATGGGTGAAGACCAGATCCGGGACGCACAGGCCGACGCCGGGCAGGTCGAGCAGCGTGCGGGCGATCTCCACCGTCCACGGCGTCTCCATCTTGCGAAACCGGTCGCGCAGCCGCGCGACCTCGTCCGGCAGGCCTGCGTCCTCGTGCACCGGGTTCGCGGCCGGCTCTCCTTCGAGGCGGTAGGTCGCGGGCCGCCGCTGCGGCCCCCACAGCACGTCGGCATCGAGCTCCCAGCCGGGGCCGCAGGCATCCAGGATCGGCAGCAGGAGCGCCAACTGCAATCCATAGGTCGTGACCGAGCGGAACAGGCTGAACGGCCCGTCGATCTCGATGCGGCAGGCGCCGTCGGGAAGCCGGGTGGCGACATACAGCAGCCGATGGAACTTGAGCCGCCGGAAGAACAGGCGCAACCCGCGCGGCTCGGGGCGCTGCAAGGTGACGACGACGCGCACGGCCCGCAGCAGCACCGCCTGCTTCTGGGCGGTCTCGTAGGCGGCGACCAGCGCGGGGCCGCCGATGGCGTCGAACCCGGCGAGTACGTGGTTCTCCCGCAGGTCGGCGAACAGCGCGTCCCGAACCTCGGCCCCCCGCAGTTCGAGCTCGGCGGCGGCCGCCGCGATGACCGACTCGGCATCGAAGGGCTCGGCGTCGCCCAGGGCCCGCCGGGCCGCGGCGGCCCGCCCGAAGACGCCCCTCCTGAGAACGATCGGGTCGACGTCGTCCCGCGCCTCGAAGCTGCAGCGATCCTCCACGAGCTTCCGCAGCCCCCGCACGAGGCGGTAGTCGATCGGGTGGTGCGGCACGTCGTCGCAGGCGGCCTCGAACGCCGCCCGGGTGTCGCCGACCGCCGCTCGCGCGGCGGCGACGTAGCGCTCCGCGACGCCGAGCAGCCGTTGCTTCTCCGCCGCGCGCAACGGCGGCGTCTCGATGCGCCCGCCGCGACGCCGCACCCGGACCAGGTCAGTCGTCAGCATCGTGCTCGCGCCGCCGCTCGCTCGTCCGGACCTCGGACGTCTCGTTGGCGACCAGCTCGTAGAGGACCGCCCTCTTGTCGCCCTGCTTGCGGAGGATGCGGCCGAGCCGCTGCACGTACTCGCGCACCGAGCCGCTGCCGGAAATCACGATGCCCACATTGGCGGCGGGCATGTCCACCCCTTCGTTCAGGACCTTCGAGGTGACGAGCGCGTTGTAGACGCCGGCGCCGAAATCCTCCAGCACCCGGGTGCGCTCGGACACCTTCGTCTGGTGCGTGATGATCGGCGCGAGGAACCGGCGGGACAGCGCGTAGGCATCGTCGTTGCGCTCGGTGAACAGCAGCGCCCGGTCGCGCCGGTGCCGGTGCAGCAGCGCCTCCACGTAGGTCAGCTTGGAGGGCGCCGCGAACGCGAGCTGCTTCTGCCGCTGGTAGGCCGCCAGGGCCCGCCGGCCCGCGGCGCTCTGCGACGAGCGGATGATGAACTGCGACCAGCCGTCCGGCTGCGACATGCGAATGCCCTGGCCGACCACGAACTCGCGGTATACGGCGCGCGCCTCGTCGTACGCCCGCCGTTCGTCGCGGCTCAGCTCCACGAAGATCCGCTCGACGGTGTAGTCGGCGAGGTAGTCGCCCGCGAGGTCCCGCACCTGCCGGCGGTAGACGATCGGGCCGACCAGCGGCTCCAGCTCGGCGTGGCGGCCGTCGACGCGTTCCGGGGTCGCCGTCAGCCCCAGCCGAAAGGGCGCGAGGCAGTGCTGGGCGGCGAGCGCGTAGGCGGCGCCCGGCAGGTGGTGGCACTCGTCGAACACCACCAGGCCGAACCGCGCGCCAAGGTGCTCCATGTGGATGAACGCGGAGTCGTAGGTCGAGACCGTGACGGGCTCCACGCGATGCTCGCCGCCGCCGAGCACGCCGATCGCGCGCCGCAACCGCTCGCCCAGCAGCCGATGCCACTGCGCGACGAGGTCGAGCGTGGGCGCCACGACGAGCGTGTCGCGCCGCATGGCATCCAGCGCCAGCAGCGCCACCTCGGTCTTCCCGGCTCCGGTCGGCAGCACCACCA
>WTGR01000587.1 GCA_011523485.1 Acidobacteriota bacterium | reverse complement strand
CGTACTGGTCGCGCGCCTGCTTGAAGTCCATCACCGTGGCGTTCCAGGTGTGCCCCGTGACGGCGCGGGTGGGGGCGTTGACCGTCCGGCCGTGCAGCCCGCGCGGCGACCGGTCGCTCACGACGTCCGACTCGATGTCGGCGGCGAAGTCCCAGTCCGCCAGCGCGTCGTCCGGTCCTTCTCCCTGCTCGGCGGCGTCGATCTCGGCGGCGTCGAGTGCGCGGGCGTAGACGCGGGGGTTGTCGATCTTGCCGTTGTAGTGTCCGTCCGCCTCGCGCGCCGCGCCGCTTCCGCTCCAGTGCGCCGCCAACAGCAGCGGCAGCTCGTTCGGCCCGGCCCCGCGCACCGCGGCGGTGCGTTCCACCGTGGCCCGCGTCGCGTCGCCGGGAAACCTGGTCCGCGGACGCTGCACGAAGACCACCCGGCCGGTGTCGGCGTCGTAGCTCACCGCGACGAAGTACCAGGCGGTGGGCACGCCGTGCGGCCGCGGCCTGGCCGCGCCGGGAATCGCCGAACGCCACGGGCGCAGCGGCGGCTCCGCGTGCAGCGTCTCGGTGGCGCCGTCCGCGCCGCCGAGCCGGAGCGAGAGGCGGCCCTCCTCGTCGATGAACACGCCATAGCCGCCCGCGACGCCGGCGGACCACTTGGTGACCACCCCCTGCGCGGCGCGCTCGCCGAACGAGACGCCGGGCGTGGTCGGCGCGATCCACGCGGTGACGGTGAAGCTGCCGCCCAATCGCAGCGCCGGGCTGTCCGGCACCACCACGTACGAGCCGAACGGCAACTCCTGCCGCCGGCCCGCGTAGTCGCCGCTCACCGGCGTCTCGACGAGCGTCTCCTTGAAGCCCGGCCCGTTCGGGTTCGCGTCGCCGTGAATCAGCCGCACGATGTCGGCCCGGTACTCCGGCGCCTCGCTGCTGACCATGAACCGGATGGTCTCGCCCGGCTGGACGCTCAGGCGATCGGCGTAGCCGACGATGCCGCGCTCGCGGAGCATCTCCGGCACCTCGGTGGAGCGTTGCTGCGCGACCTGCGCCGCTGCGCTCGCGGCGGTCAGGGCTGCAAGGGCGAGCGTCGTGGCGGGAACGAGAACGCACGCGCGCATCCGGGTGGCGGCCATCGGGTGTCTCCTCTCATCCGTCCGTGGTGATCCTCGTGTCGACCGCCGCGCCGCCGCGCAGAACCGTCGGCGAAGACGCTTGCTCGAGAAAGACTTCCGGCCCGCCGTTGCCGTCGGCGGGGAGCACCCACACGTCCGCTATCGGCGATCCGGTCGCTTCCGGCAGGGCGTACAGAATGCTGTTGTCGTCGAGCCACTCGACCTGATCGTCCACGCTGCGGTCCTCGGCGAGCGCGGTCTCCTCCAGCGTCTCCAGGTCGAGCACGTGCGGTCGCCAGTGGGCCCTCGCGCTGCCCGGCATCCGTTTCTTGAAGGCGACGCGGGTCTCGTCGGGCGACAGGGCCGGACACTCGATCCCGTCGGTGATCACCCGCATGGCGCGGTCCGCGAGGCTGCCCTCGACCAGGTACATCACGCCGCCCGTGCCGAGGGTGGCGAAGAACCGGTCGCCGTCCACCGAGAAGGTCACGCCCCAGAAGTTGAAGTCGAGTGAATGGAACGGCTGTCCGTCGCGTACGACCGGAAGCTCCTCCATGTTCGCGACTATCAACGCGCCGGTGTCGGTGTCGACGATGCTGGTCTCGGTGGAGAAGAGGCTGTCCGCGTACGAGTGACCCGATACGAAGACCGTGATCGCAGCGTGACGGCCGTCGGGCGAGACGCGCGTGCGGCTCGGGATGCCGTTGAGCGGAATGCGATGCCGCGGGCGGAACGACGCGTCGAAGAGCACCGCGGTGTAGGTCGTGAAGAACTCGCGCTCCACGAGCAGGCACGAGCCGCGGCCGCCGGCGAAGTGAAGTCGGTGACACATGAGCGGCGTGGCTTCGCGTGTTCGCTTGCCGGGTAGTTCGGTCTCCACGGCCAGGAAGCCGTGACTCCGATCGAGTCCGGTGTGGCGGACCAGGAAGCGGCGCCCGGGAGGCGGATCCGCGCGCTCCTCCGATTCGGATTCGGTGACCGGCGGCGGTCGCTCGGTCGCCACGGGCTTGCCGGCGTCCGGGAGCCTCTCCACCGCCTTCGCATCCTCGCGGGAGGGGTCCGCATCTGCCGCGCCGGCCGTGTGCGGCGATGCAGCCGGGGGCGCCGGGGTCGCTCCCGCCGCCCGCTCCGCAAGGCCCTCTGCGCCGGCGCTCGCTTCCTCCGCAACCACCCGTGCGGGCGAGAGCGTCTCGGGTGAGGCAGGGTCGGATCGGTCGGGCCCCGCGTCGAGCGATCCGGTGACCGGGGGCAGGCTGCTCCCGCCGTCCCTGTCGGCCGAGCGCGCGAGCGTGAACCAGGCGTACGCGCCCGTCAGCAGGGCGCAGAGCAGGCACAGCACAAGGAACCGCGCGGCGTTCGAAGACCGGGGCGCCGTGTCGGTCCCGGCGCCGCACGAGTTCCCGCCGGAAGGCAAGCGTCTGTGATCCATCCACCCTCGGCCAGACGATACCGCTCCATTCAGGGCCGAGATTGTACATCCGAGCGGCTTCCCGCGAGCGTCACCGCCGCCAGACCGGTGGCGAAAACGAGCGCGGCCACGAACCCGGTCAGCGCCGCGGTGGAACCGTACCCGGCCCACACCGCGCCGAAGGCGATGGACGCGGCCAGCCGCCCAAGACTGGTCATCGTGGTCAGCAGGGCGAGGCCCGTGCCCCGCACGTCCGCGGACAGCATCGCGCTCGCCAGCGCCATCAGCACGCCCTCCGTCATCGCGTAGTAGCCACCCAGCAGCAGGACGCAGACCGCCAGGTTGCCGACCGACACT
>WTGR01000003.1 GCA_011523485.1 Acidobacteriota bacterium | reverse complement strand
GCCGACAAGCCGGACAGCCACGAGATCTGCTTCGTGCCCGACGGCGACTACGCGGCGTTCGTGGAGCGGCGACTCCCCGAGGGTGCACGCGAGGGCCCGGTCGTCGATGCGGCGGGACGGCTCCTGGGCCGGCATCGAGGCGTGCACCGGTTCACCGTCGGCCAGCGCAAGGGGCTCGGCGTCTCCGGCGCCGTGCCCCTGTACGTCACGGCCATCGATGCGGCATCGGACACCGTCACCGTCGGATCCCGCGCCGATCTGGAACGGATCACGCTGACCGCCGGCAGTGTGAACTGGATCGAGGGAACGCCGCGGCAGGGATGCCCGGTCACGGCACAGATCCGCCACCATCATCCGCCGGCGCCGGCCCGCGTCTGGCCGCTCGACGGCGCCGCCCTGCGCCTCGAGTTCGACCACCCGCAGCCGGCGATAGCCCCCGGCCAGGCCGTCGTGCTGTACGACGGTGACATCGTTCTCGGCGGCGGCTGGATCGATTGACCACACCGGGCCGAGAACAGCGCGGAGCTAACCTCCTGCGGATGCAGTCTCCACGGCCTGCGGATCCTGCGCGGGCAGACTCTCCAGATACCGTTCGGCGTCGATGGCGGCCATGCAACCCGAACCGGCCGCGGTGATGGCCTGCCGGTAGACGTGGTCCTGCACGTCGCCGCAGGCGAACACCCCGGGGACGTTGGTGGCGGTGCCCCGCACGGGCACGATGTACCCGTTCTCGTCCAGATCCACCTGCCCTTCGACCAGCTTCGTGTTGGGCGTATGGCCGATGGCGATGAAGACGCCGTCGACGGCGAGCTCCTTGGTCGCGCCCGTCCTGACGTTGCGCAGGACGACGCCGGTGACGACGCCCTCGGCCACGTCCTTCACCTCGTCGACCACCGTGTCGAGCTCGAACGAGATCTTCGCGTTGGCCCGCGCCTTGTCCTGCATGATCTTGGACGCCCGGAACGCGTCCCGCCGGTGCACCAGGGTCACGTGCGATGCGAACTTCGTCAGAAAGGTGGCTTCCTCCATCGCCGAGTCGCCGCCGCCCACCACGACGATCGGCTTGTCGCGGAAGAAGTAGCCGTCGCAGGTGGCGCAGGTCGACACGCCGTGCCCCATCAGCGCTCGTTCGGAATCGAGTCCGAGCAGCCGCGCCGACGCCCCCGTCGCCAGAATCAGCGCACGCGTCTCGTGGACGCCGCCGCTCGTGGTGATGCGGAAGGGCGGCCCCTGCAGGTCGAGCGCCGAGACGTCGCCCTGCACGATCTCGGTGCCGAACCGCTCCGCCTGGGCACGCATCTCGGCTATCAGGGCCGGCCCCAGGATGCCGTCGCGGAATCCGGGGTAGTTCTCCACGTCGGTGGTCAGCATCAACTGCCCGCCGGACTCCAGCCCCTCGATGAGCAGCGGATTCAGGTTGGCCCGCGCGGCGTAGAGGGCGGCCGTCAGCCCCGCCGGCCCCGAACCTATGATCGTCACTTCTCGCATGGGTACGTTTCGCGCTAGTTCGTCTGCAGTTCCGGGTCCAACAGCGAACGGCCCGTCGTCGACATCCAGTCGATGAGGCGGCCGGCCTCCGCGAAGCGCCCGGCGTTCGAGCCGGCCCCGAGCACCACCAGCACGACCGGGTCGGCGTCCGGCAGCTCGAACAGCGCGGTGAGACAGAAGCCGGCCTCGCTGATGTACCCCGTCTTCCCGCCCCGGACCGCATTCCGGGAACGGAGCAGCCGGTTCGTGTTGCGGATGTTCACGCTGCGGCGATCCGTACGCACGCGATGCGTCCCCTTGCGCATGATCCGCTCTATCGCCGGCACCTCGCTCGCGGCGGCGAGCAACCGCGCGACGTCGTACGGCGTCGACACGTTGCGCTCGTCCAGACCGGAGGGCTCCACGAAGCTCGTGCCTTCGAGACCCAGCGCCGCCGCCTTCACGTTCATCTCCTTCACGAAGCGGCGGGTGCCCCATCCCGACGCGCGGGCGAGGATCCGCGCGGCCACGTTGTCGGACGCGATCAGCGCCAAGTGCAGGAGCGTATCCAGCGTGACCCGCTCGCCGCGCCGCAGGTAGGTGGTGGAGGCCCGGCGGACGTCGCGCCGCGACACCACGACGTCCCCGTCGAGATCGGGCGCCCGGTCCAGCAGGACCAATGCCGTCATCACCTTCGTGATGCTGGCGATCGGCCGCTGGTCCAGCCCCCGCCTCTCCCAGAGAATCTCCTCCGTACGCGGGTTGTACAGGATGCCGGCGGCGACGCGCACGCGCGGGCGCCGGAGGTCCCCGATGTCCAGAATGCGCGGCGAATCCGGCGCGGGCCTCGCCAGCCGGGGCGTGTCGGGCCGCCCGGCCGGCGCCGCAACGGCGCTCGCGGCCGGCGCCGCAACGGAAGCGCCCGCCGCTGAAGTCGCGGTTGCCGCCGCACCCACCCCGGGCGATGGTCCGGCGACCGTGACGGACGCCGGCTCGGCTGCCGCCGCCGCGGGAGGCGGCGCACCCCGGATCGCCGTCGGCACCCGGCCGATCCCCAACAGGAACAGGCCGACCGCGGCCAGGGCCAGGGCGAGCCCGGACCAACCGGCGCGGCGTTCAGCTCGTCGCTTGTAGGCCATATCCACCATTTACAGAACAAAGGCCCACCCGCGATGGGTGAGCCCCTGCGTCACATGGAACCTCCGCCCCGTCCGCCCGTCAAGGCAGCGGCGGCCCCGCGTTCTCGCTGGCGCGCGCGTAGGTGTAGTGCGTGCGATGCTGCACGTCGACGGCGCCGCGGTTCACCTCGACCCGCAGCCGCCGCGTGCGGAACGTCGGATCGGGATTGCTGGAGTAGAAGCCGACGACGTAGTAGTCGCTCGTCTCGGCGTCGATTTCCC
>WTGR01000727.1 GCA_011523485.1 Acidobacteriota bacterium | reverse complement strand
GTCCTGCATCCAGACGATGCGGAAATCGTGAACATTCCGGCATTGGCCGTGGGGGTCCCGCTTGTCGCCAGTTCTTAACTGCCGCTACAGCCCCCGAGAACCGAGAGCGCAGGGGAAAGCGGGGCTCCGACAGCTCGGTCCCCAGGTTGAAATCGCACTGTTTCAACTCGGTGAGCCCGCGCCAGAAGAGGGCCACCCTCAGCCAGTAACCGGGCGGGCACTGATCGACACCGGGGCCAGCGTCACGTGCGTTGATCAAGAGGCCGCCGAGACTGCTGGGTTGTCCATCGTCGGAAGCGGGCCGATGACGTCCGCTACCCACGAGCGCGAGATCGTACCAATCTACGCGGGCAAGATCAGAATCACCGGCTTCCTTGAGGTCGAAACGCGGTCTGCGATGGGGGCAAACCTGCGCCCTCAAGGACTGATTGCGTTGATCGGGCGCGATTTGCCCGAGAACTGCGTGCTGGTCGTCAACGGGCCGGACGGGGCTTTCTCCCTCTCGATCTGACGCTTCGCCTACGCTCGCTGTCTCGCACCACGCCCACCGGCCGCATACGCGCCGGGGCATCAGCCGGTCTTTTTCTTCGTGCGTCGCTGGCGCCCAAGCCCTGCTTTCGCCGGCTTTGCGCGGTCCGGCAGCCGCGCGGCAGCCGCTGGCGGTGCTTCAAAGTCCAGCCGCGGAGTCTCCGGAACCGCCACGGCCACCCGCGGCGGCTTTCGATACGTGCGGTCGACCTGCCGTGTCGGCGGCGCGTCCAGTTGCGCCCCGGAGAGCAGTTCCTCGACAGTCCGGATCTGAACCCGCGGATGCTGACCCCACGGCGACGTGTAGAACCCGGCGCTGGCAGCCTCTGCGCGCATCGCCTTCGTCGGTTCCCGCAGGCAGAGCAAAGCTCCGATCGCGGCGTCTTCGCGCTCGACGACGCCGCGGAGCTCGCGCACGTGGTCAGGCCCGGTGGCGCCGGCTTTCACGGAAAAAATGACCTCGCCCGTCTTCCCTCCCTGGACTTCGTGGAAGTACTTGCGTCCATCGATTCCCTTGTCCGCCCCCTTCTTCAGATCGGCGGGTCGGGCGCCGACCAACCCGAGTGCCCAGCACTGGAACTGGAACGGTCATCCTGGGCAAGCGTTACGGCGTCGGGCAACTCGACCGGCTCGCCGACGACGGTGTACGTCTCCTCGATCGGATCCCCGTGCGAATGCCGCAGCCGATGCCGGATGAGGCTGATCGCGAGGTGCGTGATGTCGATCCCGATCCAGCGGCGCTTCAATCGCTCGGCGGCCGCGATGGTGGTCCCGCAGCCACAGAAGCAATCCAGGATCAGGTCCCCTTCGTTGCTGCTCGCCTGGAGGATGCGTTCGAGCAGCGCTTCGGGCTTCTGCGTCGGGTAGCCGAGTCGCTCGGCCGTGCCGGAACCAATGGGCCGCACGTCCGTCCACAAATCCTGTAGCGGAACCCCCGGCATCTCGTCCAGATAGCGCTTGTACTCCGGCATTCCTTCGTAGGTGTGCCGCAGGCGGCCCTCTTGCGCGAACTCCCTCATTCCGGTCTTCGAGTACGCCCAATAGCGCCCCCTGTACGGGCGCACACCCCGGTATTCCCAGCCGTCGACTGGTTCCTGGTACTCGTCCTCCAGGTCCGCAACCCAACGCTCCCGGACTGCCGCTCGCTTCTTCACCCGCCATTCGTAGGTTGTGTCGCCGCCGGGGCGCGCCGCGGTCAAGTTGTCTCGCCTGAATCGCCGGCCCGTCCCGTCCTCAACGAGCCTGTAATCCCGCCCGACGTATGAATCCGCGTACGGCGTGTAGACCTCGTTCCACGTCCACTCGGCGGTCTTCGTGTAGAACAACAGCACGTCGTGAATGCGCCCGGGTTGCTTGCTACCCTGCTTGGTGTCGCTGTGGGCGCTGCTCCGCTTCCACACGATCTCGCCCCGAAACTTCTCCGGCCCGAAGACCGCGTCCAGCAGCAGCTTCAGGTAGTTCCGAACCAAGCTATCGGCCGGGCGCTTGTGGAGCTACAGGCCGGTCGCACCGCCCATCTCGCGAACCGAATCGCCTCGGGCCGCGCGGTAGCGACCCCCGGCGCATCAGTACCGGAACAGGTACGAGATCTTCATGAAGATCGCGCGGTTGGTCCGCCGGTACCGCTGCGTGAGGAAACGCACCGGGTCCAGCCGATCCTCCTGCTGGTAGTGGCCGTCGTAGCCCAGGTAGAAAACCGTCCCGGAGTTGACCCGGTAGGTCAGCAGCAGGTTCCCGTCGAGCGTCCGGTCGAACGAGTTGTGCTCGAGGATGTTCCGCAGCAGCAGCCGCTCGGTGAACTGGAAGGTGGTCAGGGCGCGCAGGACCTGAACGTCGAACACGAGCGTGCTCGTCCGCGGATCCTCCAGGCGGCTCAGCTCGACGTTCAACTGCGACTGCAGCCGCGACACCGGCCGGAAGATGGCGGTGAGGCTGCCGAGGCGGCCGCGCCCGAGGAACGGCATGCCGCCGTAGCGGATCGACTCGCCCCAGGACACGTTGCCGACCAGCGCGACCCGGCGGCTGGCGTTGACGTCGAAGTCGACGCCCTGGTTCCACTTCCAGAAGTCGATGCCGCCGTACCGCTCCAGCGCGCGCTCGGCGCTCAGGCCCACGCGCACGTTCCGCGCGAAGGTGAAATCGAGCCCGGGGCCGACGGTTTCATCCATCAGCACGTTGTCGAACGAGTAGTTCCGCCCGTAGCGCACCCGCGGCCCCCAGTTGACCAGCCAGTGCTCCGGCCACCAGCGGTAGGCCAGGTTGGTGAACATGCGCTTGTCGTCGACCCGTCGCACGAACCCGGTGTCGATGCGGAAGTCGGGACTGGTGCCGCCGTAGAAGGCGGAGA
>WTGR01000695.1 GCA_011523485.1 Acidobacteriota bacterium | reverse complement strand
CGCTCGAACGCCCAGTCGAGGTCCCACTGCCCGTTGGCCTGGTGCTGGAAGTGCCAGGCGAGCTCGCCCGTGTCGGGGTCCAGGGCGAGCGTCGCGTCGAGGTACAGCCCGTCGTTGTTGGTGCCGGGCGGTCCCACCGGATCGCGCAGCGGCGCGGTGTCGTAGGTGTTCCCGGTGCCGAAGAACGCCAGGTTGCTGACCGGGTCGTAGCTGCCGGGGATCCACACCGAGGCGCCGTTGCGCTCGACGTGGGGGATGCCGTTCCAGGTGTGCCCGCCGGGATCGTCCGGCGCCGGAATGGTCCCGAAGCGCCACGCCTCCTCCCCGGTCTCGACGTCGAGGGCCACGACGTAGTTGCCGCCCGCGTGCCGCCCCATGGTGCCGACCATCACCTTCCCGCGGGCCACCAGCGTGCCGCCGGTCATCCGCAGGCCGGCGTCGAGGTCGCCGACCTGCGTATCCCAGACGACGTTGCCGGTCTTCGCGTCGAGGGCCACGACGTGGGCGTCGGAGGTCGGGACGAAGAGTCGGTCGCCGTGGATCGACATCCCGCGCTTCAGGCTCGGGGATACGTCGCGGGGCAGGCGGCGGGAATACTGCCAGAGGAAGTCGCCGTTGGCGGCGTTCAGGGCCTGGACCCGATCGCCGTAGCCGTGCACGAACAGCACGCCGTCGTGCACGATGGGCGTCGACTCGTTCGGACCCTGCGGCAGCGCCCATGACCAGGCGACGCGCAGGTCCGCCACGTTCTTCTTGTCGATCCGATCCAGCGGGCTGAAGCCGTAGGCGCCGTAGGTCCGCCGCCACAGCAGCCAGTCCTGCGCCGGCGGGTCGTGCAGCATCTCGTCGGTGACCGGCCGCATGGCGTCGAGCGGGTTCCAGGGGGCCGGCCACGGCGGGAGGGAGGCGCCCGGCGAGAGGCCGCCGCCCAGCGAGCTCCATCCCGGCGACAGGCCGGCCATCAGGGCCGGATCGGACGGCAGGGTGGCGGCGCCCGGCTCCACGCCGTTCTCCTGCAGCATCAGGGCGACGAGTTCGGTCACCGTCTCGTCGTCGAGGGTGCCCGGCAGATCCTGCGGCATGGTCTCGGCGGTCAGCCGGAACAGCGCTTCCACCGAGCGGGGCAGCCACGTCTCGCGGAAGACGGCTCCCCGGAGCGGCGGTGCGAACGGGCCGTCGTCCAGGTTCGCGCCGTGGCACACGGCGCAGCGCTGCTGGTACGTCTCGAAGCCCGCATCGGCCTGCTCGGCGGTGTAGCCGGCCGGCGTGCGCCGCTGTTGCTGTTGTTGCTGGGCCGCGGCCGCCGCCGGCGGCGCGGACGTGCAGAGAACGAGGATACCGAGGCAGATTGCCGCAGACCGACCTGTGCCGGCCGGGTGATGTCGATCCGGTGCGCGCATGTCCGTGACCTCCTGCTCGCCTCGTCCGCGCACGAGCCGCGTGCGCGACGTGCAACGCCTCGACGCCTTTATACACCCGTTCCGTCGACGCGCGGTCCGTTTTTGCGGCGCCGAGTGGGACAGGGGTGTTCGGGGCAGGCAGCGGAGCGATCCGGGACGGGCTGTCGTCAGCTCGCCGCGTACAGGGCTTCCATCCTGCGGATGAGGAGGTCGCGTTCGAATCCGCGCGGGGAATCGACGCGGAAGCCCGGTCCGACACGGATTGCCCGGGCCAGTCCGTCGACCTCGCCCCAGGACACCAGCAGCTCGCCCCCCGGGTGCCATTCGCGTACCCCGCCGCTGTCCCAGGCGGCGACCGGTGTGCCGAGGGTCAGGGCTTCCAGCCCGACGATGCCGAACGGTTCCTGCCAGCGAGAGGGAATCACCACCACCGCGGCGCGCCGGTAGGCCGCGCAGAGGCGCCGGCGGTCGAGCCAGCCGAGCACCTCGATGCCCGCGGCCTCGATCTCCTGACGCAACGGCCCGGTGCCGGCGACGACGAAGGGCAGGACCGACCGCGAGCGCCGCCAGGCCTCGATCGCGTCGCCGATGCCCTTGGCCTCGACCAGCCGCCCCACGAAGAGGACGCACGGCGGACCGTCGGCCCGCGCGGCAAGGTCCAGGCCGTACGCGACGGGTGGGACCACCGTGATCCGGTCCGCCGGAACGCCCACCCGGATCAATTCGTACCGCATGTAGGCCGACAGCACGGTCAGCCGCATCCGCTTCAAGGGCTCCAGGCGGTCCGCCGTGAGCCGGAGGGTCTCTTCGAAATACGTCGAGTCGTCGAAGCAGCCGGCGCAGGCCTCGCGCCGCATCGGGTCGCCGCAGACGCGGCCGTCCAGGGTCCACTTCCCGCGTCCCGGGCAGAAGAAGCGGTGGTCCTGGACCGTCGTGAGCGCATCGATGCGCGAAGCCCATTCCAGCACCGCGGGGTTGACCACGTTGTGCACGTGCACCAGGTCGGGGCGCACCCGTGCCAGAAGGGGGTCGAGTGCGGCCTCGGCGCGAGTTCTGGAGTCGAGCCCCGGCACGATGCTCAGCGGGCAGGGCGGGGACACGTTCCCGTCGTCGCGGCCCGCGGCGAGATGCAGGTCGTGGACGTCCGACAGCGCGTCGAGCAGCCCGAGCAGGGCCAGGTCGGCGCCCCCGCGGTCGCTCAGCCGATCCGCGACGTGAAGGATCCGCATGGTCGTACGCGCTCAGTCTTAGCACGACCGCGGCGCGTAGGGCAGCAGCCGTGGGAGCCCGAGGGCTCCCGTTTCCGGCGTTGACTCCGAATGCCGGTTCGCGGTCAGATAGCGGAACGCTGCGCTCGGGCTCGCGGGACGGACGGTGATCGACCCGCGCCGGGCGCGAGAGGAGACTGGCATGAGCTGGAAGCTGCGGGAACGGTTGCGCGTCGGGCTGTTGATGGGAGTCGTCGCGACGGTCGCG
>WTGR01000686.1 GCA_011523485.1 Acidobacteriota bacterium | reverse complement strand
CGCACGGGTTGCTCGGGCACGTGGCGGTGCTGGTGGGGCGCCAGCGCGACTGGCCGGATCCGGTGCCGGTCCGCATCCATTCGGCGTGCCTGACGGGAGATCTCTTCGGCAGCCTGCGCTGCGACTGCGGCGAGCAATTGCGGGGCAGCCTGCGGCACTTCGCCCGGTCCGGCGGCGGCGTGCTCCTGTACATGGGCCAGGAAGGACGCGACATCGGGCTGGCCAACAAGCTGCGGGCGTACACGCTGCAGGAGCATGGCCTCGACACCGTCGACGCCGACGGCGTGCTCGGCTTCGGAGCCGACGAGCGGGAGTACGTCGCGGCGGTGGCGATGCTCAAGGAGCTGGACGTGAAGCGGGTGCTGCTGCTGACGAACAATCCCGCGAAGATGGACGCGTTGCGGAGCGGGGGCATCGAGGTGTACGACCGCCGTCCCCTGTACGGCACCCTCAACCGCCACAACCTGCCCTACGTGAAGGCGAAATTGCAGCGCGCCGGCCATTGGCTCGAGGACATGCTGTCCGGCGCGCCCCCAACCAAGTAGGCGGGCCGGCTTCCGGTCAGGCGAGTCGTTCGACCGGAAACGCCCGGGTGTCGCGGATGATCGCCGCGAGCGTGTCGCCGTAGTGCTCCACCAGCCGCCGGCCCATCTCCGCGGTGGCGAGACGGGCGTCGCCGGCGACGCCGCCGGGGTTCAGATCGCCGGCCACCCACGCGAACGCCGCCGGTCCCTCCGGGAGGATTCCAGAGCCGGCGGCCTCGAGTTCCTGGCCCAGGGACGCGAAGCGCGCCACCTGCTCGGTCCGCACCCGATCCGGATGCAGGTGCAGCATCATCGCCGTCTCGACCGCGCCCCCGTGCAGCCCGTGCCGCCACTCCGATTCCGGGAGGTCGACGTCAGGCGCCCGCTCGAACGAGAAGTAGGTCGCCTTGACGACCAGCAGGCCTTGCTCGCGCCGAAGCTGCAGCCCCGCCGTCTCCATGGCATGGCGGTTTCCACCGTGACTGTTGCTCAGGACGAGGCGTCGGACGCCGTACCCGGCCAGGGCGGCGCCGATGCGCACTATCACCGCGGCGAGGTCGCCGGACTCGACGTGGAGCGTGCCGGCGAGTCCCGCATGGGCATGCTCCGTGCTGGCGCCGATCGGCAGCGGCGGCAACACCCGGACCGGGAAGTCGGCGGGCAGCCGCGTCACGGCGCGCGCCAGCAGGCCGCGTCCGATGTCGGCGTCGGTCGACAGCGGCAGGTGGGGGCCGTGCTGCTCGATGGCGGCCAGCGGCAGCACGAGAACCGGATCGCGGCGTGCGAACTGCTCCGCCTCGGGGCCGGTCAGCGACTGCCAGCGCGGGATCGGGTCGTCAGGCATGGGCCGTGGCCGCACCGCCGGCGCGTCGGAACAGCGCGAGATCGTATCCGATCCAGCCGCGGCGCAGGCAGGTCCGGAGCGCGTTGCCGCCCGTCAGGTGGCCGAGCCGGGCGTCGACCGGGAGCCAGCCGACCAGCGCCGCGAGCAGTGCGATCGCGCGGTCGCGCGGTCGCCCCGTCTCGAGGAACGGCGTCAGGTCGTCGGTCGAGCGGTGGTCGAATCCCGCCTCTGCGGCCAGGGCGCGAAGCGTCTCGCGGTCCGGCAGGCTGTTGATGCGCCACCCGCGGCGGAAGCGCTCGATGGCGCGGCGGGCCGCGGCGCCGCCGCCCGCACGCCGGACGTCGTCGCAGATGAGCAGCAGGCCGCCCGGCCGGACGATGCGCGCGCACTGGGCGAAGAAGCCGGCCGGGTCGGGTCCGTGGACGAACGACTCGATGGCGTACGCCAGGTCCGCGGCGGGCAGCGCGAGCCGCGGATCCGTGTAGTCGCCCTCCAGGCAGCGGATGCGATCGTGGAGGCCGGCGGCGCGGATGCGCTCGGTGGCGAGACGGGCCTGCAGCGGGCTCAACGTGACGCCGGCGCCGCGGATCGGGAGCCGCCCGGCGAGATAGCAGAGACTGCCGCCGACGCCGCAGCCGAGGTCGACGACCGAGGGTTCGGTCCCGGCCGGCAAGGCGGCGCGAAGCCGATCGGCGATGCGATCCTCGACGTAGTGGAACGCCGCCTCCCGTGATTCGACGCCCGGTCCCCACACCGCGCGGTGGATGGCGCCGGCGCCGCCGCCCTGCCCGTAGCGCAGGAACGTCGCGGTGTGACGGTCGTAGTACCGCCGCACGTGGGCAGGGTCGAAGCGCGCCGTCATCGCCCGCCGTCCCCCTCGTCCAGACGGGCGTAGACGTCGCCCGAGCGACGCTGGGCGGCGGCCGTCGCCAGGACCGCGGCCAGCCGGTCGCCGGTCAGCCAGTCGGGCCCGGCGAGCTCGAACGACTCGCCCGGCGACCAGTTGTACCGGTAGCGGCCCAGGGAGGAGAGCCGCGCCACGCAGGCGCGCACGGCGTCGAGTGCGCCCGGCAGATACTCGAACGACAGGCTCGCGAGCGGCCGTCCAAGACCCGCCAGCACGTCGGGCTCGCTGCCCTCGACGTCGACCTTCACGAAGGCGGGCTCGCCGAAGCGGGCGATCAGTCCGTCCAGGGTCGTGCACGCAACCGTCACGGTATGGTTCCAGCGGATGTTCGCGAAGCGGGGGTCGCGTTCGCGTTCCTCGCGCCAGCCGTCCGCCGCGGTGCTCAGGGTGGGATGGCGTTCGTTGATCGTCAGTTGCAGCCGGCCGTCGGTCGCCCCGACCGCCGACTCGACCACGGTGACGCCGCGCGCCCGTCGGAAGATGGCGCGCAGCATGCGGGCGCAGTCGGGTTGCGGATCGAGCGCGACGACGCGGCATCCGAGCGCGCGGAACGCCCGCGTCCGATTGCCGACGTGGGCTCCGAGATCGAACACCAGATCGCCGGGCGCCACGAACTGCCCGTACAGGCGCCGGAGTCTTCGCTGCCGTCCCGGAATCGCGTGATACACGAGCAGGGAGCGCGCCAGCCCCGCGGCGCGGCGCAAGGCGCTCACGCGGCAGGTCCCCGGCTGCGGCGACCGCGGCTCCGGGAGGGACGAGGAGCGGTTGCGATGCGACCTGCGGATGGCGGGACGGCGGTCTTGTCCATGCATTCCCATTCTGGGACGGAAGCGCGCGCGGTTACAATGGCCGCCATGTCCTTCCAGGGTACTGGCGCGGGCGTCGGCCTGCGAGCGTTGTCGATGTTCATGGGGCTGTTCCTGATCCTGATGGCGGGACAGAAGGTCGGCTGGCTGATCAGCAGCGCCCCGCTGCTGGCCGAGTTGGAGCGCTGGCGCGGGCTCACTTCCGGCAACAGCCTCTGGTACCTCGAAACCATCTGCATCCCGTTCGCTCCGCTCTTCGCGCGCGTCGTGCCGCTGGCGGAGTTCGCCGCCGGCGCGGCCCTGATGGTCGGCTTCAGCGTGCGCGCCACCGCCGGCCTGGCGTTGCTCATGGTGCTCAACTTCCACTTCGCGAGCGGCATCATGTTCACGGGTCTGGGCTATCTGACGAACGGCTTCGGGCCGCCCGTCCTCGGCAGCCTGCTCGCGCTGACCATCGGCGGCCGCGCGCTGCCGTTCAGCCTCAGGTAGGCGGCGGTCGTGTCCGCAGAGGCCCCGCACCCCGCGCGTGCCCCGGGATTCAGGCGGCCGCGCGTCGCGCCGCGAGACGCCCTCCGGCATCTCGGCGCGTGGGTTGCGGTCGCCGGCGCGATTCTGCTTCTCAACCTGTCTCTGACCTTCCGCAACGTGTGGCCGACGCTGGCCGTCCGCCCGACCGCCGAGGTGTCCCCGGATCTGGCGGTGGCGATTCTGGGCGTCGTGTGCCTGCGGCAGTGGACCGGCCGCGTCTCCGCGCGGTTCCTGCGGGGGGCGGCCGTGGTCTGGGTGCTGCTGCTCGCCGGACGCTACGTGGACGTCACGACGCGCGCGCTCTATGGCCGGGACGTCAATCCCTACTGGGACCTGCGCCACGTGCCCAGCGTCGGCGCGATGTTCGCGACGGTGGCCGAGCCGTGGCAGATGGCGCTGTTCCTGGGGACGGCGGTCGCGGCGCCCGTCGCCGTCTATGCCGCGGCACGCTGGTGCGTCGGCCGTATCGCCCGTGCGGCGGAGGCTCCGGCGGCCAGGCGGCTGCTCGGGGCCGCCGCGGGGCTTCTGGCGGCGCTCTTCGCCGCGGAGCAGGCCGGCCGGCGGCCGGTGGAGCGCCTGCGGTTCGCCGATCCGGTCGCCTCCGCCTACGCCCGCGAGGCGTACGAGCTGGCCTACGAGATGAGCGGCGCCGGGGTCGCGGCGCTCGGACCCCCGCCGGTGCTGCGCTCGGACCTCTCGCGCGTGGCGGGGGCCGACGTGCTGCTCGTCTTCATGGAGTCGTACGGCGTCGTCAGTTGGGAGCGCCCGGCGTTCGTGGAGGCGCTCGCGGCGAGTCGCGCGCAGTTGACGGCGGACATTCGGGACACGGCGCGGGGGGTCGTCTCGGCGCGGGTCGAGTCGACGACCTTCGGCGGCGAGTCGTGGCTCGCCCACATCAGCCTGCTGTCGGGCACCGAGGTGCGCGACGACCGGAGCAACGTGCGGCTGATGGCGCAGGAGCGCGACACGCTGGTGACGGTGTTCCAGCGCGGGGGCTATCGCGCGCTGGCGATAGCGCCGGGCCTGCTCGTTCCCTGGCCCGAGGGCGCCTTCTACGGATTCGACGAGATCTACGACCACGACCGGCTCGACTACCGCGGGCCGCCGTTCGGCTGGTGGAGCATCAACGACCAGTACGCGCTGGCCCGCGTCGATCGCCTGGAGATCGAGCCGCGCGACCGGGAGCCGCGGTTCGTCTTCTTCACGACCATCACCACGCATGCGCCCTTCACCCCGGCCCCCCCGTACCAGCCCGACTGGGATCGCGTGGTCTCGGCGCGGCCCTATGACGACGACGAGCTGTGGGCAGCCTGGTCCGAGCAGCCGGACTGGATGAACCTGGGCCCGAGCTACGTGCAGGCGCTGCGCTACGCGTACGCGACGGTCGGGGGGTACCTGCGGCTGCGCGGGGACCGCGACCTCGTGCTGATCCTGGTCGGCGACCACCAGCCGCCGGCGCTGGTGAGCGGCGAGGGCGCATCCTGGGACGTGCCGGTGCATGTTGTCGCCAGCCGTCCGGCGCTGCTGGATCGCTTGCGGGGACACGGGTTCGCGGACGGCCTGCCGCCGGGCGGGGCGACGCTGGCCCGCATGGATGCGCTGCTGCCGATACTCCTCGACGCGTTCGGGAACGCGGGTCCGCGGCAATAGCAGCCGAGCTCCGCGCACCGGGGCCGCCTGCCAATAAGGAGGTCGGCCTCGGATCCTTCCAGGCGGCGGCCATGGTACAATACAGCACTGTGGAGTCGTCCTTCAGATCCTGCCATGTTCCGGGAACGCATCTGGAGTAGAGGGGGTTGGACGGTGGCTTCTGTTCTTGACCTCGCACTCTACGATCGTGCCGATCGATTGGCGGCGCTCGCTGAAGTCAAGAACAAGCGGGGAACTTCTCACGAATGGGCCGCTCGGACGCGACGCAACATCATCGCTCACGGGGGAGCGCGGGATGCCGAGTTCTTTCTTCTCGTCACACCGGACCGGTTGTATCTGTGGAAGGAGGCCGGCATGGAGCCTGCCGAGGTTCCGCCGACGTACGTAGCTGACACAGAATCCGAATTCGAACCGTACTTCAAACGCGCCGGTGTGGAACCTCACAGCGTCAGTGGCGCTGCCTTCGAAATGCTCGTTGGCGCCTGGCTCGGTGACGTCATTCGCTCGGAAGGCGCGTCAGAAGAGAGCGCCGACGACCGGAGTTGGCTTGTCAGGTCCGGCCTTCACGCCGCTGTCAAGAACGGGCGCATCAGATTCGAAGCCGAGACGTGAACGTCTATGTCGAGTCGAACTTCGTTCTCGAGCTCGCATTGCGGCAGGAGCAGTTCGCAAGTTGCGAGAAAATCCTGAGTCTCTGCGAAGGGGGGCACGTGCGACTCGTTGTACCCGCCTATTCGCTCGCTGAGCCGTACGATACTCACGCGGCGAGCGCAACAACGCAAGAGATTGAAGGAAAGGCTGGACGCCGAACTCAACCAGATCGTCCGGACGGCAACCTATGCGGGTCGCCGGGACGAATTCCAACACTTGGCTGCACTTCTGATCAACGTTACCAACGAGGAAACCAAGTGCCTTGAGGAAGTACGCTCCCGTTTGCTAATAGCGGCCGAGGTCATTCCCGTGGACGCGCTTGTCGTGACCGCATCAGCGCGATACCAACAGTTGCACGATCTCTCGCCGCAAGACGCCCTCGTCTATTCGTCGATGCTGTCGCATCTCAAGGAGTCTCGAACCGATCGGAGCTGTTTCCTGAACAGGAACTCCAAGGATTTCGACGATCAGAACGTCCTGGAGGAACTCCGCGGATACCACTGCAAGATGCTACCCCGGTTCGACTCGGGGTGCCGGTTCATTCTCAGCGAGCTGGGTTTGTCGTGATGATCGGAACCGCGCAGTCGAATCTTCCGTCGCGATGTGGCTGCCGTGAGTTCCTTGTGGCGGAAGCGGTATGCGTTCAGCTTTCCGGGTCTTCAGCAGTAGCGAGGCGGCGCATCGATCAGGATGCGCCGCCGGCGCAACTCGTTGTATCGGGCGCCGACTCCGGCCGGTGTGATTGCGCTCCGCAGGTCGGCGTCGACGGTGACGCTCGCCGGCAGGTACCGCTTGACCAGCGCGAACTCGTCCTCGTACTCCGACGTCGGAAAGGTGAGCGTGAGCCGCGAGACGCCGTCCGCGTAGTCGACGCGGTAGAGCGGGTTGACGGCCAGCACGCCGGTCAGGTCGAGCGGGTCGGCCACCGGGTAGTGTCGGTACAGCGCGCCATCGCGGCTGGCCACGAGGGTTATCGACGGCGTGTCGCCGCATGCGGCCGGTAGCGTGTGGTTCGCCAGATCGAGGACCCGGTCGTCGAGGACGCGGTCCAGAAGATGTCGGTCGTCGAAGAGCCTGGGCTTCAGCGCTGCGAAGAGGTCCGCGTAGGCGGCGGGCGAGAGCGTGTCGCCGGCGGAGTAGTTCTCGCCGTGGGCGCTGTGCAGGTGCGGCATGGCAATCACGCCGTCGCCGGTCGCGACGCGCTGCATCTCGCCGGCGAGCAGCCGCTTGTGCCAGATGTAGGGAAACGCGTCGCTCAGAAGTACCGTCGCGAACCGGTCGTCCGCGAACGGCAGCGGGCTGTTGGCGTCGCAGCAGACGGGCTCGCAACCCGGGGCCAGGATGCGGGCGGCGAGCCAGAGCTTCCAGAAGTGGACGTCGGCGAGGACCGTGCTCGCACACGCGGGCTGACGCAGCAGCGTGCGGGTGAGATGGCCCGAGCCGCCGCACAGGTCGAGGGCGCGCCGTAGCGGGGCCGCGCCGGGCCCCGGGCGGTCCGCTGCTCCGGTTCCGGCACCTGTCTGCGGGTCGACCGAGTTCGTCGGGTCGCCGGCGGCGTCGGGATGCCCGCGGTGCTCCAGCGCGTCGAGCAGCGCCTCGATGAGCAGGCAGGTCGGGTCCGAGAACCGATGAAGCATATAGTCCGCCTCGGCGTCCAGGCACAGCACGCCGAGGAGATCGCGATACGTCGCCCGGCCGGCACGCCGGGTCATCTCGCGAAAGACGTCGAGCCGCGCGCCGTCCAGGCCGAGCAGCATGTGGAGCGCGTCGTCGCGCCGTCCCGCCTCCAGCACGTGCATCGCATCCCGTGTCGCGTCGTCGGCGATCAGGATCGGAATCCCTGCGACCACCGGGAAGGCGCAGCACTCGCAGCCCAGAACGCCGGATTCGATGCGGTCTCGCCCGCGGTCGAGCGCGGCGTTGTCGACGACCGACAGGCGGGTGCCGCAGAAGGGGCAGCGGAGGAGGTCGAGAGTCTCGATCAGCATGGCGGCGCCGTTCGGCCTTCGCCCGGGGGGTGATTGCCGGCATGGCGGGGCCCGGCGGATGGCTCGGGTGGCGAGCCGAGGTCTTCGAGGAACGTGCGGCCCGTTGCGCCGGCCGGCGCCCTTCTGTAGTGTTCGATGCCCAGCAGGCGAGGGGCGTCCTGCTCGGTGACGCAGGCCAGTGCGCTGCCGTGGAACTGCGACGCATGGCAGGTCAGGGCCGCGAGCTTCCGCGTCGCGAAGGCGCCGGCGTCGACGACCAGTGTCGGCGCCGGCGCTGCCGAACCGAAGGCATCCGGGTCCGACACCCCGAGAATCGACGACGGCGGGCGGCGTTTCATGGAGTCTCTCCGGCGTCCTGGATCCGAAGCGCCACCTGATGGCGGCTCGTTGGCCGTGCCGCCCCGCAACGCCTCCGCGGCATGATCCGCGACGGCGCGCATCGATCCGGAAGGCATCGTGACGTAGTACAGAGCCGGTGCGTCATCGCGCAGCGTCATGACGGCGGCCGTCGTCAGCTCGTGCACCGCGATGTGGTCCGGGTGCCAGTAGAGACCGTCGGCATCGAAGGTGACGACGACCTCCGGCCGGCGCACGCGAATCGCCCCTTCGATCTCGGACCGCAGCGGACCGGCGGCAAGCCAGGGCAGCATGCCGTCCTCGTGGTCGAGCAGCGTCACGGCGCCGATGCCGAGCGCCCGCGCGGCCGCCTCCAGCTCCCGCCGCCGTTTCCGTGCGACCTCTCCCGGGCTCTCACCGTGCTCGTCGCGCGCGCACAGGCTGGATCGCAGGGCTCCTTCCTCGCTGCCCGCCGTCGAGCCGCGACCGTGCTCGCCGCGCGTCATGCAGAGCAGCGACACCTCGCCTCCCAGATGGGCGCACCACGCCAGCAGGCCGCCGCACGCGATCGACTCGTCGTCCGGATGCGCGAAGACCGCCAGCAGCGAACGGCCGCGAAGATTCGTGGGGGTCGGCATGGTCGATGTGCCTGCGACGGAGGAAGGGTACGTCACGGACGACCCGGCACGCCACGGGTGGCGGAGACGAGGATGGCAACCTTGCAGCTCCGCGAGGTCGCCGGCACGCTGAGATGTACAGAATATTGATTATGATGAGTACACGGCAGCCGAGGAACACGCCATGCCACGCACGACCACGATGACGGTTCGCCTCAGCGGCGCCCTCAGCGACTACGTCGCGGCCAATGTCGGTGAGAACGGGTCGTACGAGAACATCAGCGAGTACATTCGCGATCTCATCCGGCGTGACAAGGAACGGTCCGAGCAGGAGGCTTACGAGCGCCTCAAGGCCGAGCTGACGCGTGCCTTCGCGGCGCCGGACTCCTCCTTCCATTCGCTTTCGGCGGCCGACGTCATCGCCCGGAACAGGGTGCGGCCCGGCGAATGAGGGTGGTACTTCGTACCGTACTGGCCGTTCTGACCGCGGCCTGCATCGTGGCTGTCGCGGTCGCCGGAGCGCAGAACCCCATCGACCGGTTTGCCGGCGTCGAGTTGACCGTCGTGCCCGTCGCGGGTCAGGTCCACATGGTGATGCGCCCTGGCGGCGGCGGGAACGTCGGCGTATTCGCCGGTCCGGATGGCGTCCTGCTGGTCGACTCCCTGTTCGCACCGCTCGCCGAGAGGCTGGTCGCCGCGGTGCGGAGCGTGTCCGACGGCGAGATCCGCTTCCTGATCAACACGCACGTGCACCCCGACCACATCGGCGGCAACGAGCCGCTGGCGGACCGGGACGTTCTGATCTTCGCGCACGACAACGTGCGGGTCCGCGCGCTGGAGCGTCTTCGCTTCCCGCGCCGCGGCGGGAGCTTCGCACCGCGTCCCGCGGCCGGCGCGCGGCCGGTCGTGACCTACAACGACGCGGTGAGCTTCCACTTCAACGGCGAGGAGGTGCGGGCGTTCCTGGCGCCGGCCGCCCACACCGACGGCGACACCTTCGTGCACTTTCCGGAGTCCGACGTGCTGCACCTCGGCGACGTCTTCCGGACCACGAGCTACCCGATCGTCGACGTCTACAACGGCGGCACGGTCGCGGGCACCGTCGCGGCGCTCGAGAAGGCGATCGCCATGGCGGGACCGGACACCCGGGTGATTCCCGGGCACGGCCTGCAGGTCGTCGGGCGTGACGCGATGGTCGAGTTCCTGGAGATGATCGTCGACGTGCGCGACCGCGTGCGGGCGATGATCGCGCAGGGCTACACCCTCGAGCGGGTGATGGAGGCCGCGCCTGCCGCCGCCTACGACGCGCAGTGGGGGCGGGAGGCGACGTGGACGGCGAACGACTTCGTCCCGATCGTCTTCTACGAGCTCGGCGGCGGGTCGCTCTTCGGGCGCTGAGTCGGAGTCACGGATGCCGGCAGGTCCGGCCCGGCCGCCGCCAACGCGGCGTAGATCCGGGCGTACCCCTCCACCATGCGATCCGGGTGGAAGCGCGCCAGGGCGCGGGCGCGGACCTGCGCGCGGTCGAACGTGATGATCCGTGGGATGCCCGCCGCCAACTCCTCCAGGCTGTCGAAGGCGCGGCCCGTGACCCCGTCGTCGAGCAGCTCGCCGACCGCGCCGCGGTCGAGCGCCGCCACCGGCGTGCCGCAGGTCATCGCCTCGGCGAGCACGAGCCCGAATGGTTCCTCGGACTGCACGGGATAGAGCAGGGCGCGCGCGCCGCCCAGCAATGCGGCGCGGCCGGCCGGATCCACCTCGCCTCGATAGACGACCCCGTCGCCGTCCACGAAGGGTGCTACCACCTCGCGGTAGTAGTCGTTGTCCGCCGCCGCGAGCACGAGTCGCATGCCGCTGCGCCGCGCCGCGTCGATTGCCTCCAGCACGCCCTTGCCGGCCGTGAAGCGGCCCAGGAACAGCAGGTAGTCGTCCGGGTCCGGCCGGTAGGGGAGCCCCGCGGGGTCGACCGCGTGGTGCACGACGCCGGCCACCGTCAATCCCGCGAGCCGCTGCGCCTGCGCGGCCGAGACGGCGATGAACGGGGCTTCCGGATAGCGTGACCAGAGCGCAATCTCCGGGTCGGTCGGCCAGTGGTGGACCGTATGGACGACGGGAGCCGGCGACAGGCGCGCGAACGCCAGCCCCAGGGGCGCGTACTCGGCCTGGGCGTGGATCACGTCGAAAGCCGAAGCGCGCTCGACGGCCGCCGCGAGATTGAACAGCTCGCACAGCTCCCACGGCCAAAGAGCCTCGTCCGCGTGGTAGCCCTCGCGGAAGATGGCGTGCAGCTTCGCCGGGGTCTCGGATGATCCCGCCGCGAAGAGGGTGACGTCGTGCCCGCGAGCGACGAGGCCTCGCGCCAGCAGGTCCGTCACCGCCTCGATGGAGCCGGAGCGTGCGGGCGGCACGGACTGGGCGACCGGCGCTACCAGGGCGATCCGCATCGCGTGCAACGATAGTCCACGCGCCGCTCTCGGCGTCGTCCGGCGTCACTCCGTGTCGTTCCGTGTCACCCGGACGCCGCCTCGAGCAGCCGCGGCAGCACGCGCGCGGCGTCGAAGCACTCGTGCGCGATCTCGGCGGCCCGTGCGGCGTGCAGCGGGTAGTCGCGTTCGACGCGGGCAAGTCCTTCGAGCGCCTCGTCGACCGTGGAGAACGGAATCAGGCCCGTTCCGGAGGGGACATGAGCGCTCCACCCGGTGTCCTGCACGACGGCCGGGCGGCCCGCGGCCAGATAGCACGCGGTGCGGTCGCTGAACCACCCGGACCGGTGCGCGACGTAGGCGTGCTTGGCCACTCCGAACTCCGCCTTCGAGTCCTGGATGAACTCGCGGTAGCCGTCCGCTGTGCGCGAGACGCGCATCGCGTCGACCGGCGCCCAGCCGTGCGCCCGCAGCAGATCGTGGGGGCCGTTGACGGCCAGCTCGAAGCGCGCCGCGGTGCGTGCCGGCAGGTCGATGAACCGGACGAACTCGCGGTCCTTGTTGCCGTCGACGTCGGTGAAGCTCTCCGTCTTCCAGGTCATCACGGTCGTGAAGCGGTCGCGGGCCGGCGGACGGTCGGTGCGCCAGAGCCGCGTGACGACCGGCTGCCAGGTCGGGCGCCACGTGAACCCGCCGGTCGGCACGTCGCAGGCCGGCTTGCCGACGTTCGCCCCGAACGTGAAGAGGTGATCGAAGCCGCGGAAGAAGTCGACGTACCACCCGACGCCCTTGGCGATGGCGAGCTGGGTGAACACCGGGTCCGAGTCGATGAAGATCCGCCGCGGGATCGCGCGGTACTCGTCGCGCCAGAACCAGCAGCCGCCCGACAGGTCGATGTACAGGTCGGCGCCGCGGCAGTACTCCCGCAGCCGGTCGCGCGACCAGCCGTG
>WTGR01000133.1:7273-12225 GCA_011523485.1 Acidobacteriota bacterium | reverse complement strand
AGCGTCAGGGTCGCGGTGCGCGCCGCATTCGCCATGCCGGTGAAGGTCACCGTCGCCTTGCCGCTGTCGAGGTTCGCGCAGGCAATGCCCACCGCACCCGCGCATCCGACCGTATAATCCGTGCCCCGGACGGCCGTGCCGCCGAAGATGAGCGGCACCGCCAGGGTCTCGCTCCGCACCAGCGCCCGGCCCAGCCGCACCGTCAGTGTCTTCGTGCCGCCCGTCTCGGCGATATCGCCGGACGGCGCTGCAAGCGTCGCTCCAGTGGCGTCGTTGTCGGCGACCGCCACGCTCGCCGTCGCCGCCGATTCACTCACCGTGTAGCCCGTGCCGGCCACGAACGCCGCCGTCACCGCGCCGTCCGGCTCGTCCACATCGTCGCCCACGGTCGCGACAGTGAAGTCAACCGTCCCGCTCGTGCCGACGGTCACCGTCCGAGCGCCCGTCTCGCCCGAGGCGGCGAAGCTCCCGGTCTCGGCCACCGTCACCGACACCGACAGGTCGGCCGCTGGCGCGGGACTGGCTGTCAGAGTGAAGGTCGCATCCCCACCTTCGGTGATGGCCGAACCGCCGCCGATGCTCACCACCGGCGTGATTGCCGGGGGCGGAGTGGCCACCCGGCACGCCTCCAGACGGTCGAGCTCGCTGTAGACCGACCGCCACAGAGGGTTCGGCCCCGCGCCCTGCCAGGCCGCATCCTGCTTGTCCGGACGCGCCTTCAGATCGGCCACCGTGTAGCTGTCTCTGCCCAGCATCGTGCCGTACGCGCGGGTGAACATCGCCAGCAGGTCCGGGCGGCCCCCGTTCCACGGGTCATGCGTCTTCGCCTCCACCTGCGCCAGCAGCGACGCGTCCGACGTGGTGCAGGCGTTCGGCGGCGGCGCCGCGTCATCGTCCGCCACCGCGACCGAAGCCTGCGACGCGCTCGCCACCGTGTACCCCTGCCCCGCCGCGAGCGTGGCCGTCACCGAGCCGTCCGCCTCGTCCACATCGTCGCCCGTGGTGGCGATGCTCAGTTCCGCCGTGCCTCCCGCCGGAATGGTCACCGAGTGCGTGCCCCCGCTCGCGTAGCCGCCCGCCTCCGTCACCGCCACCTTCACCGCGAGCGAAGCCGAAGGCGCCGGCTTCGCCGTCAGGGTGAACACCGCCGCTCCGCCCTCGGTCACGGAGGCCGCCTTGGCCGCGATGGAGACCGACGGCACGGAATCGTCGTCGACCGCAACCGCCACCGTGGCCGTGCCCGCCGTGGACGAGACCGTGTAACCGCTGCCCGAGCCAAGCGTCGCCGTCACCGAGCCGTCCGGCCCGTCCGCCCCGTCGCCCGTGGTGGGGATGTCGAGCTTTGCCGTGCCGTTGTTTTTCGGGATCGTGACCCGATGCGCGCCCGCCACTGCGTAGCCGCCCTCCTCCGTGACCGTCACCTTGACCGTCAGCCGCGAAGCAGGCGCCGGACTGGCCGTGACGGTGAACGAAGCCGCAGCGCCTTCCGTCACCGGGTCCGCCGGCGCGGCGATCGAAACCGACGGCAACGGGTCGTCGCCCGCAATCGAGACCGGGACCTTGTCCCCCCACCATGCCGGGTTGCCCACGGTGTCCTTCAGCGGACTCGGCAGTCCCCCTCGCCCCGGGGGGTAGTCCACGGTCACCGTCTGCGCCGACGCCACCGCGGAGGCCAGCGTCAGCGTCACCGCGCTCCCCGATACTGCAACCGCATCGACCGCGCGGGCAGACCGGTCCACCATCACCTCGAACGCCGACGCCGGCGGAACCGAACCCTCGTCCAGCGCCTCGGTGAACGTCAGCGTCAGCTCCGCGCCGTCCACCGACGCGGACGACAGCCTCGGGGCCCTGCCGTCCACCAGATGCCCGGGCTGAGGCTCGAGTCCCGCGTGCTCCCTTGTCGGCGGGACCCCGGAGCCGACCGTGCCGATCGTCCCGCCGTTGAGCGAGATGATGACGCCCGGCTCGATGCTCACGCCATCGGTATCCACGGCCCCCGAGATGACGGTGTGGCGGAACGTCAGCTCCCCTGTGCCACTGCCGGCATGGTAGGCAGCCTTGCGCGTCAAGTCGCCCACGCGAAGGAGCAGCACCGGCGTGCCGTTCGTGGTGTCGACCGTCACGCTCGAGCTGAACCGCGCGCGCACGTCGATCGCGTCGTCCACCGCGTAGGCGCCGTCCACCCCCGGGCTCGACGCAAGGGTGAGTGCGGTTACCCTCGCCGCACCCGGCGCAGCGGTCACGTTGTCGATGACGTCGGTCCCATAGTTCGGCGCCGTGTTTCCCATCGTGTCGTAGATGGCAGCAGAGTTGCGGTAGTAAGGCACCGTGTAGTCGACCCTGACTTCGGCGTCGTGCGCGACCGGCTCTTTCAGCGCAAGCACCACCTTGTTGCCGCTCACCGCAATGCTGCCGACACCCAGCTCGGTCCCACCGACCACGCCTTGTACGTAAACTTCGTGTCGGGCGCCTCCAGCGAATACCTTGAAGCCGTAGCCCGGTGTCGGCACCCTCGTCCCGTCGAGCGCCTTGTTGTAGACGAGCGTGATCGTGTTCCCGTTCACCACCGCGCTGCCGGTGCCGGCCGTGGAATGATGAGTTCTACGCCTGTCCAAGCTCACTCCCGCCAGCCTGGGGAGCACGGCGTCGACCCGGTGCCCGGACTGCGGGGCCAGTCCCCCGTGCGCCAGCAGGGCGTCGCGGCCTGACGCGCCCCTGATGGTCCCGCGGCTCAGATACAAGGAGTCCGCCCGTATGCCGACCCCGGCGGCGTCCCTGTCCCCGTCGTCCACCGTGTGGCGGAACGTCAGCGAGGCCGTGCCCGAACCGCCGTGGTACACCAGTGCCCGACGGGTGGCCGGAATCACAAGGAGACCATAGCTCCCTCCAGTGCTCAGTCGACGGGGCACGTCCACGCCTCGCCTGACACTCGTCGTCAGCTTGGGCGTCCCGGTGACGTTCACCCTCTCGCTGAACGTCACCGTCGCTTCGATCGTCTCGCGCGTACTTCCGCCCCCTTTGCCGTAGGTATAAGTCCCGTCCGGACCAGGATCGGACGTAATCGCCATCGACACGATCTCGATAACGGTTTCGTTGGCAACCGCCCGACCGGAGAATGCCGCCGCCTCGTTCTGCGCCACATCCCGGATCGCCTTCGCACCGGCGTCCGACGGCGGCGTGTAGCCCACCGTCAGCGTGTCGACCGTCGTCGCCGGCGCCGCGAGCGTCAGGGTCATGACCTCGCCGGCCACCCCCATGGCGGTGATTCCCCGGCGCGCACCGTTGACGCTGACCGTGAATGTGCTCGGCGCGGGCATCGAGGTCGCATCCAGCGCCTCGCTCCAGGTGAGTGTCAGCGTCGACCCTTTGACCTTCGCCCCCGCCAGCGCGGGCGCCACGCCATCCACGGCGCTCGCTGTCGCCGACACCTCCCCGGTCACCGCGCCGTCGCCGTGCTCGTTGTAGGCGACCACCCGCACCGAGTATTCGGTGCCGACGCCCAGACCCTCGATGGCGTGCAACGACTCGTCGGGGTCGGCGATCAGCGCCTGCCGGGATGCATCGTAGTCCTGCGAGCCCGACTTCCACTGGACCTTGTACCCTTCGACCGGGGCGCCGCCGTCACCGCCCGGCGCGCTCCAGGACACCGACAGTGTCCCGGCTGCGGTCGCTCGCGCCTTGACGTTGCCAGGGGCCTGCGGCACGCAGCCGCCGTCCCTCCATGGATTGCGCACCGCACCATCATCGTGGGCGGACTCATTCGTGGTTCGAATGCTGCAATAGCCCCCGAATGCGTTCCGAAGCTGGTAGATGGCTGTGCGTTTGGATTGGCAACCACCATAGGGTAGCGCCTTGACGTGTGACCAGAACCGCTCCAGATCCGGTTTGCCGCCGCCGTACGTGGTCTTGAACCATGCCGGCATCACGCCCCGAAGCGCACTGCGGACGACCGCCAGAGCCTCCTGCGTCCGCGCTGCGTTGCCGCGGTTGCAGCTATGCCAGTAAGCCGTCGACTTGCCGGGCAGGACCGTCATCGTCACGACGTCGGCGAACAGCTCCTCCCCCCTGCACTCACCCCCAAGGTTCAGGCGGTCGAAATACACATGGGCCGCCGCGAGTGGGCCCGGGTTGGACTGAAGACCATTGGTCAGCGTGTACACGTGGGCCATCTCGTGCACGATGACCGGAACGGAAGTGAGGTAGTCGAAGCGGATGGCCATGTAACTCGCCCGACACCGCGCAAGCGCGTCCCCGGACTCGTTGCTGCAAGCCACCCCGACCGCCCCTGGGGCGAACTTCGAAGTACGAGTCGAGAGATAGAAGCCGGGCTGCTTCATGTGCCTCCACGCCTTGCGCAGCCACCGATGCCGTGCTCCATGGGCTTTGACGACATCCTCTTCGATGAAAGCGAGAAGACGGGCTTTGGGGTGCACGGTAGTCACACTCACTTGCGCCGAAGGGGGGCCATCGCCCACGGCGTTGATGGCGACGACCGACACCCTGTGCTTCTTGTTGGACCAGAGGGGGCCAACGCTGTGCGGCAGAACGGAGAGGTCCGACGACACCGCCACCTCCTCGATCTTCGGTCTCCCGCGTCTCTCGTACTCGTACCGAATCCTGTAACCGGTGATCGGCGAGCCTCCATCGCTCGCAGGCGCATCCCAGGAAATGTTCAAACCGCTATGGAGCGAGATTGATGAAGGGAGCGCGAGCGCCGATTGCTCAACCCTCACGTTCCGGGGCGGTCCGGGAGCAGTCGCCTCGGCCAGAGAAGTCTGGGCACGCACCTCGACGGCGGCAAACGCAGCCGCGAGCAGCGGCAGGCACAGCAGGGCCGGCAGCAGGCCGCGGCGCACACGGCCGCGGGCGGCATGAAGGACGCATGCAGTCCCGCGGGCCGGGGAAGAATCGAAGTTGTCGGAGAGAGAAGCGGACCGGCGAGGCGCCGGGCG
>WTGR01000133.1:7042-7173 GCA_011523485.1 Acidobacteriota bacterium | reverse complement strand
CCGGGGAAGAATCGAAGTTGTCGGAGAGAGAAGCGGACCGGCGAGGCGCCGGGCGCCGATCAGCGGAAGAACCAGGTTCAGGCAGGGGGGCTTTGCGCCGAAGGGCCCGCCTCCATATGGACATACTCACG
>WTGR01000133.1:0-6942 GCA_011523485.1 Acidobacteriota bacterium | reverse complement strand
GCACTTCGGCACTTCGGCACTTCGGCACTTCGGCACTTCGGCACTTCGGCACTTCGGCACTTCATTGCACCGCGCGCCCAGGCTCCCGATGTCAAGCCTAGCGGCGAACCTCCTTCGCCGACCCGTTGGCGGCACCACAAGTGCCCGCCACGAGCGAGACGTCACCGCCCAGCCGTTGCCGCCGATTTCGGTCACGAGCGCGCACCCCCATCCCGCGGAGGTCCCGGCGGCAACGGCGTACCGACGCCGCAACCTTCGCATGCAAAGGTTCGTGGACTTTGTACCACCTTCGCGCCCGGCACGCAAAGTCCCCCGCTCCTCGCCCGGCCGCGGCGGTCGGTGGCTGCGGAGGACAGGACTCCACGGGCCCCACAAGGTCGCCCGAAGTCCCGCGCCGAAGCAAGTACCCAAAGCTGTACCCGCGCTGGACAGGCTGAGGGAAAATACATTAGAATCAGCTAGTTGTCTTCGGCGTATCGCCGAGGCGGTGTCCGCAATCGGCTGCTGGCACGACTGGCACCGGGACGGGATCACGCCGCATGACGGGCTGACGAGGGCGGACCACCCGGCGATCCTCACAGCGCTGGAGCGCATCCAGTCGGCGAGCTCCCTGCGCCTTCTCCTGCGCAACCCGCTCGGCTTCGTCTGGCGCTACGGCTTGGGCTGGCGCGCTCCCGAGAGCGGCGACGAGCCCCTGATACTCGACGCGCTCTCGATGGGCAAACTGTTTCATCGCACTCTCGAGCGGGCGTTGCGCGTACTGGAAGCGGATGGCGGCCTGTCCCGCGCCGGCGGGGACGCGATCGTTGCCGCCGTCGACGCGGCTGCGACGGAGGTCGCGGCGGGATGGGAGCGCGAGCGCGGCGTGCCGCCGCGCATCGTCTGGGACCGGACCTTGGAGGAGGTGCGTGCGCTCGGCACGCGGGCGCTTTCCTTCAGGGACGGCGGCCTGCCCGATGCTCATGCCTACGACGAGGTTCCGTTCGGCGGATCGGAGCCCAAATCCGATGCCGCGACACCTTGGGATCCGGCGGCGGCGGTCGAGATACCTGGCGCCGGGTTCCGCATCGCCGGCTATATCGACCGACTGGACCTGACGCCCGATGGCGGCCGCGCGCTGGTGCGCGACTTCAAGACGGGTAAACCGCCGCGCAAGGAGATAACGATCGATGGCGGCGCGGAGCTGCAACGCTGTCTCTACGCCTTCGCGGTCAGGTCGCTGATGGGCAGCGATGTGGAAATCGCCGCCTCGCTTCTCTATCCGCGCGACGGATTGGAGCTGCGGCTCAAAGACCCTGCCGCGACGTTCGGTGACGTGGCGGGCTTTCTTGAGGCCGCGCGCGACAATCTCGCGGGCGGTGGCGCCATCATGGGAATGGACACGGGCGGGGACCATGACGACCTCGCCTTCGCGCTACCGGCCAATGCGGGTGCTTCCTGGCGCGTGCGCAAGTGGGAGGCCGCCGTCGAGAGCTTGGGATCCGCGGCCGAGGTCTGGGGCGCGCCGTGATGTCCGCCCCGCGCAAGCCGCTTGCCGACGACAACGCGAGAAGCGAAGCCGTTTCGGGCCATGACCGGTCTTTCCTGGTCGAGGCCGGGGCCGGGTCTGGCAAGACCGCCGTGCTGGCCGGACGCATCGCCCTGCTGCTCGCCGAGGGAATCGAACTTCGGTTCATCGCGGCGGTGACGTTCACCGAGTTCGCCGTGAGTGAGCTGCTCGACCGGGAGAGGGTGCGCCTCCGGTACGTCGCCGCCACCAGGGCGCGCGAGCTTCTGGTGCTGCCTCGGCTCGATGTCGATGCCGGCGCCTCGGCCTGGCTCTCAGTGGTCGATCTCGCGCTCGATGAATTGCCGGCGCTCGAACTCGAACCGGTTCCGGTGGAGAGCGCGGCGGAAGATGTTCACGCTGTGAACGAACAGACACGCGAGCTCTTCACCGCGCAGGCCGACGCGATACGGGAGCAGGAACGGACGATCGTATGGCGGGCGCCGAGCCGGGACGAGGGAACGGCCGGACCGGTTGTTCAGCAGGGAGAGCCGGAGATTCTTGCGGACGACGGTGACGGCGCGCCGGTCGATGGGAGCGCTGCGCCGCCGGTCCAGGGCGGGCTCGACCGCGGGCTCATACTGCACAAGCTCGTCGGGGAGGTTCTCACCGGTGAAAGGGTGGAGACCGTACCCGCCCTGGAAACCTGGGCGGAGCGCCCGATCGAGGAACTGGGACGCAGGGTGGAGCAGGACGCGGCACTGGGGCTGAACCCGGTGGAGATCGCCGAATGCGTCGTTCGGGCGCTCTCGCTTCCCGAAATCGCCGAGATCAGGAGCAGCCTGATCGCCGAGTTCCCGGTCTACGCATCGACGGCGGCGGAAACGGAAGAGGAGGCCTTCGCCGGAGTAGCCGATGCGATCGCCCTCAACGCTGAGGGACGGCCGCGGGTGGTGGTCGACTGGAAGAGCGATGTCGACCCCTCGCCGGAGACCGTCGAACATTATCGCGCCCAGGTCCGCACCTATCTCGACTTGACCGGCGCCGAGCGAGGGCTCATCGTCATGATCACCGGTGGGAGGGTGGTCGAAATCCTTAGCCAGGGGTGACGCACAAAATGCTGCGGGTGCGCGAATACTCTCGCTATCGGAATGCCATCTCGCGAACCCCGCCGAGCGGAGAGCGGATGAGACGACGGTAATCGCGGCAAGCCGGGTTCGAGCCATCTATGCTTGTTGCCGCACTTGAGACCGGGGACGGACGACTGGCGGAATCTGCAATTCCGACGTTTCGTGTTGCCGACCTGCGGTTTATCGGCGACATGCTCTCCGACCCGCTGACCCGGGCGATTCGAAACGATGCACTCGCGTTTCGCGCACCGGTCTGGACCGAGGATGCCGCCCGGGTCCTGGCCGGAGTTGGCGACGGGTTGTCCGATGTCGTAGCCGTCGCAATCCGGAGAGGCGCTCTGCGCTTTACCGTGACGCCCGACTGGTCTACGGGGATAGAGACGATCGAGAGCGTTTTCGCACTCAATCGGGTGCCGCATCTGTTCCGGGCTGAGCCTTCCGTAACCTGGGCGACGTTCACCGAGCCGCAGCTCACGAAGGGGTTCGCCCGCTTTCTCCACGATCCCGAGCCGGTCGCGCGCATCGAGCGGGTTCGGGCTCTGCTGAAGGCGCTGGGCGCCGCCGAGCTCGGCGAAGGGATGACCGGAGTCACGGCGACCGCGGAGGCACTCACCTCTGGAGGCAAGCGCATCGATCTGTTGATCGAGTGGCAGGATACGTCGGAACGACGCTACGCAGCCGCCATAGAGGCCAAGCTCGGCCATCACGTCACGAGTGGTCAGTTGCCGGCCTATCGCAATCATCTGCGGAGGATCGCAAAGGACCGTCGGCTGCTGGTCGTCGTCGCTCCGCGACTTACAGCCCGGACAGACAGATCGCTGCGGCGCAATCGAGACTGGCGTTGGACAACGTGGCGCGACCTGCTGATCGCATACGAACGCGGACTGCCGGTAGACTTCGACGATACGGAATACCTCCGGTTCCGCAGAACTCTTTGGGACCAGACCCGCTGAGTCTCGCTGCGGTTTCTCGAAAATCCGACAGGAGTATGACGACCATGTCTTTCGAATTGCCGGAGAGCTATCGGGCCTATTGCAAAGACGCCGCGGTACGGACGGCGGTGGACCATATTCTGTCCGCCGACTCGAAGACGCCCCTCACCCTTCCCGCCGACATTGAATGGAAGGACCTGAAGGCGTTCCACAGGGCGGTGCTGTCGGCGCATCAGGTGCGGTGCGAATTTGCGGTGTTCCTGATCGACCTTTGGGATGCCGTCTGGCAGCGCGCACTGGATGGGTGGGAGTTCCGGAGCAGTCTCGTGCCCGCGACCGTAGCCGCAGCAGAGGAATGGTGGCCCCAAAAGCTCGACACGAATACGGTCTGGAAGGATGGCCGTTTTTTCCGACTGTTCAACATGGGCGAAATCAATCCTCAACTTGGGCTAGGGGTCCAACTCCAGATCGAGCGAGTGAGGTTGTCGTTCAGCCTATGGGCCGATGATGACACGGACTATATGACCGGGCTCGACTTGGGTGAAGGCTGGCCGCAGCAGGATCGTGAAGAGGAGATAGCCTGGACCTGTAAGTCGCTCGCACCGATCCGGGACGACGGAACCATCGACCTCGATCCGGTTCGCAAGGCGGCCGAGGATGCCCTCGCCGCCGTCGCCGCCCGTATTCGGAGCTGACTGGCCGCACGGGAACCATTGCATCGCACGCTACCTCATGCTGGCAATGCCGCCCATGCGCCCTTATATTCCTTCCGCAACGGAGGAAAGATAATGGACGCAGACTTGGCGAGCACGGCCCTGTCGGCCAACGAGGCGGCCTGCGTGACCGGGGTACCGCTCAAGCAGGTGCACCGGATCATCGACACGGACCTGCTGAACGGCATGGCGAGCGGCGGGCGCTCCCGCACCGTTCATCGCGACGGGCTGCTGGCGCTCAAGCTCGCCCACGAGACTACCGATCTCCTGACCCTCGACGGACGCCGGCGTCTCGTGCGCTATCTTCTCGACCACCCTGACGCCAAGGCGGCCCGCGAGCGCGACGTTTCGGTCGACCTGCGCGCGATGAAGGGCGAGGTCCGCAAGGGTCTCTCCAGGCTCGCCAGAGCAAGGAGCGCGGTCGCCTGCGACGATGCCGTGCTGTCGGGAACGCCGTGCATCAAGGGGACCCGCATTCCGGTCCACGACCTCGCGGACATGCTTGCCAACGGAGACACGGCCGAGGCCGTCCGCGACGCTTTTCCCCGGCTGTCGGACGCGCAGATCGAACTGGCCGCCTTCTATGCGGAGGCCTATCCCCGGCGCGGCCGTCCCCGCGGCGAGCCGTTCTGGCGCGGCCGGAGCCCGATTACATCGAGCGAGACCACCCTCGACGCATTGCTTTCCACCCGTTGAAGTTCCTGATCGACGAATGCCTGAGCCCCACTCTGGCGGGGATCGCCCGCGAGCGCGGGTTTCCGGAATCGACGCATGCGACCTGGATCGGGCTGAGGTCCCGCCCGGACTGGGCGGTCGTCCGGCGCGCGGTCGCCGACGGATACGTCGTGGTGACCCAGGACACGGCGGACTTCACGCCGCTGGTGGAACGCGAGAGCACGCACCCGGGCCTGGTCTGCATGACCGTGGCGCACGGCCTGATGAGCCTCGACGTTCAGCAGGCGCTGTTCCTGCACGCCCTCGACCGGATCGCGGATACCGATCTCACCGGCCTTGTCGTGGAGATCGCGCTCGCGGCCGACAGGACCGTTCGGCTCGACATCCGTCCATCCAGGCCCGGGTAGCCCACGACTCGCAGGGGGGCGGCGGGTGTGCGCCGCTACAGCCCGAGCTCGCGATCGACGCTTTTCGGCGCGCGGACCTTCTCCATACCGGCACCCGATGTCCGGTCCCTCTGTCGCACGGACGATCCGCCATCCTCTCGCCGGGCGCTCCGATCTGCAACCGGCCCGGCCTCCCGGCCCATGTCTTTCTCTGGCCCGACCGCTTCGAGCGCAGCGATGCGCTCGCCGGTGACGGCTTGGAGGGTCTCCCTGAGCGCCTCGCGGTCGTCGGTGACCAGCTCGGCGCGGTCGCGGGCGCGGGAGATCTCGACGTAGAAGGATTTCTGCGTCGTCAGTTTCGCGTGGTTGGCCTCCATGGCCGCGATGACGTTGTCCACGGTGCGTCCCTGGAACGCATGCACGGTGGAGGCCCATGCGCGGTCGACGTGGCGGAGCTGCGGATCGCCGGGGCGGAGATCGAGCATGCGCCCGTCCTCGAGCCGGAACGTCATGCGCCCGTCCCTGACCGCCGCCACGTCGGCGATGCCGGAGTTGACCAGCCCGAGCCCCATGTCGTTGCGGGTCCAGCGGATGCGGTCGCCAGCGCGGAGCTCGATCTCCTCGGCGCGGTACACCTCGACCCCGCCGGTGCGGGCCGCGAGCCGGTTGGGGTCCCAGGATACCTCCCGGCCGCCGTTCCCCCGGAGCGTCACGGTGTGGGCCCGACGGTCGACGCCGAGGACGCGAAGCTCGTCGCCCTTGTCGACGCCGAGGCGCTTGTAGGGGCGGTGGAACGCCACCACGTCGCCGGGCGCGTAGTTGGCGGCGAGCGTCTTCTCGGCATCGGTGTAGCCCCGGGACACCAGCCGCTCTGCTTTCATGGCCGGCCCGTGCACGGCGCCGTCGCGGACCAGGCGCTCCCGCACGATCTCGTTGATGCGCTCGCGGAGCGTGTGGCTCGGCGCCATCAGCCCGGTGTTCGCGCGCTGCTCCGGCGAGAGCGCGAGCCAGCGTGCGGCGGCGGCGCCCGCAAGGTTGTCGGGCTTCGCTTCGGCGACGTTCGGCCCCAGCTTATCGAAGGCCCTGCCGATCTCGCCCGCGAGGCTCGCCTCGACGGCTTTCTTCAGGATCGGATCGCGCTGGCGCATGATCTCGTCCATGACGGCGGTCTTCATGCCGGCGGCCTGGAGCTGGGCGAAGGGCTTTCCGGCATCGACGGCGTCGAGCTGCTTCGCATCGCCCACCAGCACCACGCAGGGGATGCGGAGCGCATCCGCGATCCTGAGGAGGTCGCGGGCCTGGACGGTGGAGGCGAGCGAGCCCTCGTCGACCACCAGCGTCGTCTTCCTGAACGCGGCGCGCATCTCGCGCGCGCCCTTCCGCGTCATGCGCCCTTCGGCGACGCCCGCATGGCGGGCGAGGAAGCGCTGCAGGGTCTCCGATGCGATGCCGGCTTCGCCTTCGAGCGTGCGGGCGGCGGAGGCCGAGGGCGCGAGGCCCCTGACCTCGTAGCCCTTCTTCTCCATGAGCGCGCGGGCGCGCCTCAGCATGGTGGTCTTGCCTGTGCCCGCGAAGCCCTGGACGCCCACAGTGCGATCTTTACTGGAAAGGATGAGCTTC
>WTGR01000372.1 GCA_011523485.1 Acidobacteriota bacterium | reverse complement strand
CCGCACGGCCTGGTGCTGGTGACCGGCCCGACCGGCAGCGGCAAGAGCACGACGCTCGCGGCGCTCATCGACCGCATCAACGCCGAGCGGCGGGGCCACATCCTGACGATAGAGGACCCCATCGAGTACATCCATTCGCACCGGCGCTCGATCGTCAACCAGCGCGAGGTGCACGGCGACACGGCCGGTTTCGCGCCGGCGTTGCGGGCGGCGCTGCGCGAGGACCCCGACGTCGTGCTCATCGGCGAGATGCGCGACCTGGAAACGACCGAGGCGGCGCTGCGGCTTGCCGAGACCGGTCACCTGACCCTCGCGACCCTGCATACGAGCTCGGCGGTGCACGCCATCGGCCGTGTGATCGACCTCTTCCCCGCGCATCAGCAGCCGCAGGTGCGCACGCAGCTCTCGCTGGTGCTCGAGGGAGTCGTCTGCCAGGCCCTGGTGCCGGTCGCCGGCGGCCGGGGGCGCGTCTGCGCCGTCGAGGTGCTGGTCGCCACGCCGGCGATCCGCAACCTGATCCGCGAGGACAAGGCGCATCTGATCTACGCGGCGATGCAGGCCGGTCAGAGGCAGCGCGGCATGCAGACGATGACGCAGGCGCTCGCGGCGCTCCATCGGCAGGGGCGCATCACGCGGGAGCAGGCGCTCGACCACGCGGCGAATCGCGAGGAGCTCGAGGTCCTGATCGCGCGCCGACGGGACGAGCAGGGCCGGCAGTCGCCGGGAGGGGTGTCTCGATGAGCGCCACCTTCGCCTTCGCCGGCCGTACCCTGGAGGGAGTGCGCGTCAGCGGGGAACGGCGCGCCGCATCCGCCGCCGACGCGGTCGCCGCGCTCAGACGCGAGCGGGTCGTGGTGACGACGATCCGTCCGGCCCGCCGGAGCGCTTCCGCGGCGGGGTGGATCCGGCGCGGGACAAGGCGCATCTGATCTACGCGGCGATGCAGGCCGGTCAGAGGCAGCGCGGCATGCAGACGATGACGCAGGCGCTCGCGGCGCTCCATCGGCAGGGGCGCATCACGCGGGAGCAGGCGCTCGACCACGCGGCGAATCGCGAGGAGCTCGAGGTCCTGATCGCGCGCCGACGGGACGAGCAGGGCCGGCAGTCGCCGGGAGGGGTGTCTCGATGAGCGCCACCTTCGCCTTCGCCGGCCGTACCCTGGAGGGAGTGCGCGTCAGCGGGGAACGGCGCGCCGCATCCGCCGCCGACGCGGTCGCCGCGCTCAGACGCGAGCGGGTCGTGGTGACGACGATCCGTCCGGCCCGCCGGAGCGCTTCCGCGGCGGGGTGGATCCGGCGCGGGAAAGCGGTGTCGGCGCGCAGCCTCGCGGTGTTCACCCGGCAGTTCGCGGTGATGATAGGGGCCGGGCTGCCCCTGGTGCAGTGTCTGGAAATGCTCGGCGAACAGGAGGAGGACCGCGAGTTCGCCGCTACGATCCGCGCGGTGCGGGCCGAGGTGGAGGACGGCTCGACGCTGGCCGACGCGCTGCGCGCGCATCCTCGATCATTCGACCGGCTCTATGTCGGCATGGTCGCGACGGCGGAGGCCGGCGGCGTTCTCGATACGATTCTCGACCGTCTGGCGGTGCAGATCGAGAAGCACGTCGCGCTGCGCGGGCAGGTGCGCTCCGCGATGATGTACCCGGTGGCGGTGCTGGCGATCGCCGCCGTGGTCGTGGGCGTGATTCTCTGGAAGGTGATTCCCACCTTCGCGGCGCTGTTCGAGGGGCTGGGCGCCGTGCTTCCGCTGCCGACGCGCCTCGTGATCGCGGCGAGCGATTCGCTGGCGACGTTCGCGCCGCTGCTCGGTTTCGGCGCGGCGGCTGCGGCGCTGGCGTTTCGTCGATACCATTCGACGGCGGGCGGCCGGCTGGCCGTCGACCGGGTCGTGATGCGGCTGCCGGCGATAGGCGGGATCGTGCGCCGCAACGCGGTCGCCCGATTCTGCCGCACCCTGTCGGCGTTGGTCGGCGCCGGCGTGCCGATTCTCGAGAGTCTGGAGATCACCGCCGCGACCGCCGGAAACGCGGTGGTGGAGGAAGCCGTCCTGGCGACCCGGGCGGCGGTGGAACGCGGCGAGTCGCTCGCGGCGCCCTTGCGCGACACCGAGGTGTTTCCCGCGCTGGTGGCGCAGATGATCAACGTCGGGGAGACCACGGGCGCCCTGGACACGATGCTGGGGAAGGTGGCCGACTTCTACGAGGAGGAGGTCGACCGGGCCGTGGCCGGCATGACGGCGTTGCTGGAACCGGTCACGGTGGCGGTGCTGGGGGTCGTCGTCGGGGGCATCGTGGTGGCCATGTACCTGCCGGTGTTCGACCTGATTGGACGACTGGCGGGATGAGACGCGCAAGACGGGAAGAAGCGAAAGGAGACGGGACGATGAGACGGGTGCTGAAGAGGCAGGAAGGGTTCACGTTGATCGAGCTGCTGATCGTCGTGGCGATTATCGGGATCATCGCCGCCATCGCCGCGCCGGGACTGTTGCGGGCGCGGATGGCCGGCAACGAGGCGTCGGCGATCGGATCGCTGCGGGCGATCAACAGCGCCCAGGCGACCTATGCGGCGAGCTGCGGCAGCGGCTTCTATGCGCCGACCCTGGTCAGCCTGGCGACGCCGCCGACCGTCGGCGGGGGCGGGGACGGGTTCATCGGCACGGATCTGGGCGCCGACCCGTCGATCAAGAGCAGCTACACGATCACGATGACCGGCGGGACCGCCGCGACCGGTGCGCCGGTGTCGTGCAACGGTGTGGCCGCCGGCGGTGTGGTCGCCACCTATTTCGTGGGGGCCGATCCGAATCCGGGGGGCGGAACCCGCTTTTTCGGGACGAACCAGGGAGCCACCATCTATCAGGCGACGGCCACCCTGCCGGTGACGCAGACCGGCGCGCCGGCCGGCGCGGCGCCCATACAGTAGATCCGTCTTGACGGCGGCGCGAGATGTCATTACAAGGGACGGGACCGGCGCGGCCGGATCGGGAGTTCGCTCGCGCGGAGCTTCCGCGGCGCGGATTCCCTGGCGCATCGCCGGAACGGGACGGGTAATGCGGAAGAGGGTGGAGTGAAGATGACCAGACGGACGCGAATGTGGATGACGATACTTGCATGCGCCGGTCTCCTGGCTGCAGCCGCCTCCACCTACGTGCATGTGCGGATGCTCGGCGACCCGACCTACGCCAGCTTCTGCGACATCAACGCCAGCGTGAGCTGCACGCAGGTGTACCAGAGCCGCTACGGCAGCGTGCTCGGCGTGCCGGTGGCTCTGGGCGGCGTCATCTGGTTCGCCGCGGTTCTGCTGCTGACGTACGCCGGGGCGCGGGCGCCCCGCGCGGCGGCGCCGAACGTCGCCGGCTACCTGCTGCTGTGGTCCACCGTCGGCCTCGCGGTCGCGATGTACATGGCCTACGCCTCGTTCTTCGTGCTGGGCACGATCTGCCTGCTGTGCGTCGTCGTCTACGTGGCGGTCGTCGGCATCTTCATCCTGTCCGGCGGAGAGGAGGCGACGCCGGCCCGGCGCCTTCCGGCCGCGGCGCTGAGCGACCTGCGCACACTCGCGCGGGCGCCGGTCGGGATGGCGCTGCTGGTGGTGTTCCTGGTCGGCTCGGTCGGCTCGGCGGGTTGGTTCACCTGGCCGCGGCCTGCTCCGGAGCCGGCGGTGGCGGCGGAATCGGCGGCGCCGCCCCCGGCGCCGGTGACCGGCGACCTGCGGAGCGAGTTCGAGCGCTACTGGGAGGCGGAGCCGCGTGTGGATCTGGCCCTGCCCGCGTCCGCCGACACCGCGGGCGTCGCGGTGATCGTGGTCAAGTTCAACGATTACCAGTGTCCGGCGTGCGCCAACGCCCATCGCGCCTACGCTCCGATCTTCGCCAAGTACGCGTCGTCGCACCCGGGCCGGGTGCGGCAGGTGACCCTGGACTACCCACTCGATCCCGCGTGCAACGAACAGGCGCCGCGGGGCCAGCACCACGGCGCGTGCGCAGGGGCCGTCGCCGTGCGGCTCGCAGCGGGGTTGGGCGAGGACGTGCGGGTCGAGATGGAGGAATGGCTGTACGCCAACCAACCGGGTCTGGACCGCGAAGCGGTCGTGGAGGCCCTCGCCGACGTGGCGGGCATCGATCGTGCGCGCTACGACGCGGCCTACGACGAGACGGTCCTCGCGGTGCAGGGCGACATCGCGCTCGGCAACGGCCTGCCGGTGGAGGCTACCCCCACGTACGTCATCAACGGCGTCGTCATCAAGGGCACGCTCGCCCCGCAGTACTTCGACGCGGCCATCGCCTACGAGCTGGAGCACGCCGGGGGCGAGCGGGGGGACCAGGAGCCCGCGCCGTAGAACGGTACGAAGCGAGTTCTGCGGCGGGCACGCGAATCATGTCGGCGGTTCGGCTCCGCGAGCTCTCGAAGACCTTCCACACCGGGTTCTGGCGAACCCGGGTTCATCGCGCCCTCGACGCGGTGTCGCTGGATGTCCCGCGCGGCGCGGTGCTCGGCTACCTGGGACCGAACGGCGCCGGCAAGACGACGACGCTGAGGCTGCTGATGCAACTCGTGCATGCGACGTCCGGCGGCGCCGAAATCCTGGGCCGGCCGGTCGGCGACGTGGGCGTCCGGCGGCGCATCGGGTTCCTGCCCGAGGCCGTGCGCTTTCACGACTCCTGCACGGCCGAGGAGTTTCTGGAGTACGTCGGGGGCTTGTTCGGATACCCGGCCGCCGAGCGCCGCCGGCGCGCGGCACGCGGGCTCGATCGGGTCGGCATCGGAGCCGAGCGCCGGCGGCGGCTGCGAACGTACTCGAGGGGCATGTTGCAGCGCGTCGGGATTGCACAGGCGCTGCTCAACGATCCGGAGGTCGTCTTTCTGGACGAGCCGATGACGGGTCTCGACCCGCTCGGGCGCCGCGAGGTGCGGGATCTGGTCCTCGCGCTGCGGAACGAGGGGCGGACGGTGTTCTTCAGCTCGCATATCCTGAACGACGCCGAGGCGGTCTGCAGTCATGTCGCCATCCTGAACCGGGGACGATTGGCCGCCGCCGGCCGCGTCGGGGATCTCGATCTGCGCGTTCGGAGCTGGGAGCTGGTCGCGGCCGGGCCCGGTGAGTCCGTGCAGGAAGTATGCGGCGCCGCCGGACGGCGGGTCACGCGCATCGCGGACGGCCGCTATGCGCTCGAACTGCCCGTCGAGCCCGCTCCGGAATCGCTGGTGGCCGAACTGGCGCAGCGGGGCGTCCGGATCGTCTCGCTCCATCCGCGGCGCGAGACGCTGGAAGACTACTTTCTCAGGCGGGTGGCGGAAGCAACGGCAACGGCGATCGCCGCCGACGAGGCCGAATGCGCGTGATCTGCACGATCGCCCGCCAAGTCCTGCGGGACGCGGTACGCAACAGAGTGATCCATGCAGCGATGCTGCTCGCTGTCGGACTGGCCGTCGCTGCGCCGATTGCCGGGCGGCTCACCCCGGGGCAGGACGTGAAGGTGGTCAAGGACCTCGGCCTGGCCGCGTGCAATCTCTGCGGTCTCTTCGTCGTCGTATTCCTCGGTATCCGCCTCGTCGCCCGCGAAGTCGAGCAGCGCACCGTGGACACCCTGCTCTCGAAGCCCGTTCGACGCTACGAGTTCGTCCTCGGGCAGTACTGCGGACTCGCGGCGACGCTGGCCCTGGCCCTGACCGTGATGACGGTTGCCCTGTACGTGGTGCTCGGCGCCGCCGCGTGGTGGCGAGGAGTCCCGGCATTCGCCCCGGTCGCGCCCGTACCCGTCGCCGATCCGGCTCTGCTGAAGGCGGTTCTCCTCATCTTCGTGCAGCTTGCGGTCGTCGGGGCCGCGGCCTTCTGTCTCTCGACGTTCTCGAGTCCCGTGCTCGCCGCGGTGTCGACCTGCGGGCTCTATGTCGCCGGCCACTTCGGTGCGGAGTTGCGGAACCTCGGCGAGGTCGTCGATTCGCGGCTCGTGACGTCGGTCGCCGCCGGGCTGTCCTATGTGCTGCCGAATCTGGCGGCATTCGACGTCAAGGCCGCGGTCGTCCACGGGCAGCCGGTGACGGCCGGGTACATGGCGCTGACCGCCGCCTCCGGCGCCGCCTACATCCTGGCCTTCCTGGTTCCCGCGCTGGCGATCTTCACGAGGCGCGACCTGCTGTGAGCAGCCGGCGCGGAGGCGTGAACATTCTCGACCGGGGCGGCAGGGTCTTGCCCTGGTGGGGTCGTACCGGCGGGGCCGTCGTTGCAACGGTCCTGCTCGTCATGTTCGGAGCCGCGTTGCAGGCGGCGCGCGACCGCGCGACCGCGGCCGGTCCGGCCCCGCCCGGCGTCCGGTCCGTGCCGCCGGCCGAGCTCGTGCAGCGGACCGCGTTGTCGTTCGAGGCGGTTCTGGCCGATCTCTACTGGATTCGCGCCGTGCAGCACTACGGGCGGACCAGGCTGTCCGGAGGCGCGGCGCGCGACTACGCTCTGCTGCACCCGCTGCTGGACGTCGCGACCACCCTCGACCCGCGGTTCGACGCGGCGTACCGGTTGGGCGCGGTGTTTCTGGCCGAGCCGCCGCCGGGCGGCGCCGGGCGCCCGGATCTGGCCGTCGCGCTGCTGCGGAAGGGACTCGCAAGCGTTCCGGATCGGTGGCAGTACCTGCAGGACATCGGCTTCATTCACTACTGGTGGCTGCGGGACCGCGGTGAGGCCGCGCGGTGGTTCCAACGCGCCGCGGACATGCCCGGCGCGCCGTGGTGGCTCCGGTTCGTGGCCGCGACGGCGATGACCGAGGGAGGCGACCGCGCCGGCGCGCGAGCGGTGTGGCGGCTCGTGCGCGACGCCGCGGGCGATTCCTGGATGCGCGGGGAAGCGGCCCGACGCCTCATGCAGATCGAGGCGCTGGACGCATTGGATGGCTACCAGCGGACCGTCGACCGCTTCCGCGAACGGACGGGGAGGGCGCCCGGGTCGTGGCGGGACCTCGTGGCGGCCGGCGATCTGTCCACGGTTCCGGTGGATCCCACCGGAACGGCCTACGAGTTGACGCCGTTCGGCGCCGTCACGGTGTCGCCGCGGTCGGTGTTGAATCCACTGCCCGCCGGCGGCGCGCTCCCGGTGCGGCCGGCAGGATGACCGATCCGCTGGCCGGGTTGCTCATCGCGCTGTCCGGGCTGGCCGTCGGGAGCTTCCTCAACGTGTGCATTCACCGGCTGCCGCGCGGAGCGTCGGTGGTCGTCCCGCCGTCTCGCTGTCCCGCGTGCGGGGCGCCCATTCGCTGGTTCGACAACGTTCCCGTACTCGGGTATCTCGTGCTGCGCGGCCGGTGCCGCGCCTGTCGCGCGCCGATCGATCCGCTGTACCCGCTGGTCGAGGTCGGGACCGCGGTTCTCTTCCTGGCGCAGTACGAGGCTCTCGGGCTTCAGCCGCTGCTGGCGCCGCGCCTGCTCTTCACGGCGGCCATGATCGTCCTGTTCGTCGTGGACCTGCGGCACCAGGTGCTGCCGAACGTCATCACGCTGCCCGGCATCGTCGTCGGCCTCCTCTGTTCGATTTTCCTGGAGCCGGGCTGGATCGATGCGCTGCTGGGGACGCTCGGCGGCGGCGGCTCCCTGCTCGCTGTCGCACTGGGCTACTTCCTCGTCCGCGGCCGTGAGGGGCTGGGCCTGGGGGATGTCAAGATGCTCGCCATGATCGGCGCGTTTCTGGGGTGGCCGCTGGCGTTCGTGACCCTGGCGTGGGCGTCGCTGCTCGGCGCGACCGTCGGCATCGGCATGCTGCGGTTCAACGGGTTCGGCTGGCAGCATCCCTTGCCGCTGGGGTCTTTCCTGGCGTTCGCGGCGGTGGCCGCGTCACTGGTCGGCGCGCGGTTCCTCGACTGGTACCTCGGCGCGTCAGGGCGCCTGCTGGACCGGCTCGTCGGCTCCCCGTGAGCCTCCCGCCGGGGCGTTGGTCCGGTCCGGGCGCCGGAAAACGCCCGTTCGCCCCCCGCGGCGCCGCTGGGGCAGATTCTGCGGCGTGCCGTTCCGGTCGGGCGTGCCGTTTCCGCCAACTCGCACGCGGTCGCCCCGAGTTCGCGGGCGGACGCCGCTGGCAAGCGGTTTGCTTACTTCCGGGCCGTGACCCGATCCGCGGGCTACGCGCTCATCGAAACGCTGGTGGCGGCCGCCATCGTCGTCGCGGTCGCCGCGGGCGTGGCGCACGTCGCCGTGCTGACCGGAGCGGCGGTCCGGGCGAGCGGCGTCCAGGGCCGGGCGCTGTTCCTGGCGGTGCAGAAGATCGAACAGTTGCAGTCGCTCGTCTGGACCTTCGATGCCGACCTGCAGCCGGTCTCGGACGAGCGGACCAGCCTGGCCGTCGATCCCCCGGCGCCGGGCGGCCGGGGCCTGCAGGTGTCCGGCCCGATCATCGGACCCGCGGCCGACGGCTACGTGGACTATCTGGACCGGGACGGCCGGTGGCTCGGTACGGGTTCGCAGCCGCCGGCGGGCACCGCGTTCGTTCGCCGCTGGTCGGTGACCCCGCTCGCCGCGCCGGGTTCCGATGCGCTGCTGCTGCAGGTCGCGGTAGTCGCCACCGGCTTGCGGGGGCCGTCGGCGACCCGCGATCCGCGGCCCAACGATCCGGGCGTGACGTGGCTGGCCACGGCGCGCGTCCGCCGCTGAGATCGGACCATGTTGATCGAGCTGCTCGTTTCCGTCGGCATCGTTCTGGGGTTGCTGGGGATAGTGTTCGCGCTGGTCGATCCGTCCGGCGGCGCATTGGCCGTGCAGTCGCTGACGGCGGACGTGCATCAACGCCAGCGCGCCACGCTGGGGGAGATTCACCGGCATCTTCTGCTGGCCGGGAGCGGTCCGCTGCCCGGGGCGAACGGCGTCGTCGCGCACCTGCGCCCGGCGGTTGCGCCGAGGCTGCGCGGTGCGGCGGCCGACCCGGCTGCCGGTGCGGATCGGGTTTCCGTGCTGTACGCCGTTCCCGGCGCATCGGGCGCCCGGCTCGCCGTCCCCCTTGCGGGCAGCCCCGCGCGTGTCCGGCTGCTGCCGGTCGCCGGGTGCACGTTGCCGTGCGGGCTGACCGAACGGAGCGGCGGCCTGGCCATCGTCTACGATGCGACCGGCCGTTCGGACCTGTATCGCGTAACCGATCTGGAGGGCGCCGACGCGGTTCTGGAGCGTCTCGCGGGCGGGGGCGGCTTCCATGGCGCCGGTTCGCTGATCGTGCCGGTCCTCGTGCGCGGGTACTACCACGATGCCGATGCGGAGCAGCTTCGCCTGCACAACGGGGCGGGCAGCGATCTGCCGGTCGTCGACGGGGTCGTCGACTTCGCCGTTCGCTATTTCGGCGTCGCGCAACCGACCCGGCCGCCGCCGGCCGGCCCCGCCGCGGTGACGGCGCCCTGTCTGGCGGCCGCCGTTGCGGCCGGAGCCCCCGCGTCCGGTGTCGGGGTGCTGAGTCCCGCCCTCCTCTCCGACGGCGCGTCGTGCGCCGCCGGCGGCATGCCCTTCGACGTCGATCTGTTCCGGATCCGGCGGGTGCGCGTCGAGGTGACGTTGCGCGCGGCGGACGCGGCCCGCCGGCTCCCGGCAACCGGATCGCCCTTGATGCCGGTGCGCAATGCTGCTGTCCGCGACGTCGTCGCCAGCGTGGACGTCGCGCCCAGGAGCCTCGCCGGGTGGTAGACGGGGAGGCCATGGTTCGGGACGCAGGCCGCGCCGGCGGAGAACGGGGCATGGCCCTGATAGCGACGTTGATGGCCGCGTTGCTGCTCGTGGCCCTCGCCGGGGTGCTGGCGCCGCTGTCCATGATCGAGACGGCGGTGGGAGTCAACCACCGGCGCGCCGTGCAGGCGCTGTACGCGGCCGAAGCGGCGCTCGACCTGGCGGTGGCGGAGCTCGGTTCCCTTCCGGACTGGAGCACGGCCCTGAACGGCTCCACGCGGTCGGCGTTCCGGGACGCCACGCTCGCTCCGGTCATGCCGGACGGTGCGCGCATCGACCTGGCCGCGATCGCGGCCGGACTGCGGATGGATGGCGCCGGGGCGACTTCGGCCGGACGCGGGCTCGACTGGAGGCTGTTCGCGCACGGCCGCTTCAGCGCGTGGACACCCGTGCCCGCAGGTTATGGTCCCTGGCTCGTGGCGGTCTGGATCGCCGACGACGCGGCGGATCCGAACCCCGATTCCGGACTGGACGGCAACGACGCGATCGTCGCGCACGCGGCGGCGTTCGGGCCGCGCGGCGCGCGGCGGGCGGTTCAGGCGACGCTCGTCCGCCAGGCCGTGACACCGCCGCCGCCGGCGCCGATGCGGACGCGCGTGAGACTGGCGTCGTGGAGCGTCGTCCGGTGAAGGAAGCGCGCGACCTTGCGGTCGCGTCGGGAGTTTGCTGGCGCGAAACTCCCTGCGGCGCAAACTGTCAGGCGCGCGTGCCGATGGCGCGCAACGAGAGGGCGAACTCCTCGTCGGTGACGTCGTCGACGATCCGGGTGGCGCCAATGGCGGTCGGCAGCACTACGTGCAGGCGCCCGGCCCGGACCTTCTTGTCGCGCCGCATCGCCTCGACGAGCGCCTGCGCCGAGAGGTCGCTGATGGACGGCAGCGGTCCGAGACGGGCGACGAGGTCGGCGAGCGCCGACCGCTCCGCTTCCGCGAACACGCCGCGCCGGACACCGAGATCGGCAACCGCGAGCATGCCGTAGGCGACGGCCTCGCCGTGCCGGAAGCGGCGGTACCGGGTGACCGCCTCGATGGCGTGGCCCGCCGTGTGCCCGAAGTTCAGGATGCGGCGCACGCCGCCCTCGCGTTCGTCCTCCGACACGACCCGCGCCTTGATGCCGCAGGAGTCCGCGATCACCGGGGCCAGCGCCGCCTGATCGCGCCGGACGATGGCGCGCAGGTCGCGCCCCACGCGCTCGAACAGGCCGCGGTCGGCGATCATCCCGTACTTGACCACTTCGTAGAGTCCGGCCCGGAACTCGCGCCGCGGGAGCGTGCCGAGCACCTCCGGATCGGCGAAGACCGCGAGCGGCTGGTGGAACGAGCCGATCAGGTTCTTGCCGAGCGCATGGTTGATGCCGACCTTGCCGCCGATCGAGCTGTCCACCTGCGCGAGCAACGTGGTCGGGATGTGCACGAGCCCGACGCCGCGCAGATAGGTCGCCGCGGCAAAACCGACTACATCCCCGATCACGCCGCCGCCTATCGCCACGATGGTGACGCTCCGGTCGGCCGCCATGCGAATCAGCGCGTCGTAGATCCTGGTGACGGTGAGCGCCGTCTTGGAGCGCTCGCCGTCGGGCACCAGGAGGTGCTCCGCACCGCCGAGCGCCCGTGAAACGGTCGCGCCGTGCGCCTTCCACACCGTGGGGCTCGAGACGACGACACGCTGCGCGCTCACGCCCGCCTCGGCGAGCAGGACGTCGAGGCGGGCGAGCAGGCCGGCCTCCACGCGGACGGGGTACGCGCGCGACGCCGTGGCGACCCGGATCACGGTGGGGGACATGCGCGCCGGTACAATAGCACCACCCGCGGCCGGGGCGGGGCGGCGGCGCGCCGCTCGCGCCAGTCGGGATCGTGCGAACGAGGACGGAGCAGATGGCGCCCAAACAACAGGCTTTCGTGACCGAGATCACCCCGCAGTCGGAGGACTTCTCGCGCTGGTACACCGACGTGATTCGCCGCGCCGAGCTGGCCGACTACTCGCCGGTGAAGGGGAGCATGGTGATCCGGCCGTACGGGTACGCCATCTGGGAGCGCATGCAGGCGGGGCTGGACCGGCGGTTCAAGGAGACCGGCCACGTCAACGCCTACTTTCCGTTGTTCATCCCGGAGAGTCTGCTCCGCAAGGAGGCGGCGCACGTGGAAGGCTTCGCGCCGGAAGTCGCCTGGGTCACCCGCGGCGGCGACGAGACGCTCGATGAGCCGCTCGTGGTCCGCCCGACGTCGGAGGCGATCATCGGCACGATGTACTCGAAGTGGGTGCAGTCGTGGCGCGACCTGCCGATCCTCATCAACCAGTGGGCCAACGTGGTGCGCTGGGAGAAGGTCACGCGGCTGTTCCTGCGCACCACCGAGTTTCTCTGGCAGGAGGGGCATACCGCCCACGAGACCGAGGAAGAGGCGGAGACGGAGGCGCGGCGCATGCTGGGCGTCTACAAGGAGTTCCTGGAGACGGAGCTCGCCATCCCCGTGCTCGACGGGCGCAAGACCGAGAGCGAGAAGTTCGCCGGGGCCGCCCACACCTACTCGGTCGAGGCGCTGATGGGCGACGGGCGGGCCCTGCAGGCCGGGACCTCCCACCATCTCGGCCAGAACTTCGCGAAGGTGTTCGACATCAC
>WTGR01000507.1 GCA_011523485.1 Acidobacteriota bacterium | reverse complement strand
TGCTGCCCCCCGGCCTCAGCTTCAACGCGGTGGGGGACAAGGCGCTCGCCGCGCATGCCACGGCCCGGCTGCCGCGCAGCTACTGGGACTGGGGACCGATTCTGGCCGCCAACGAGAAGGGCTTCTTCCCCTACACGCCGGCAACAAACTTGCTGTTCGGACTGCGCGAGGCGCTCCGCATGCTGCAGGCGGAGGGGCTCGACAACGTCTTCGCCCGGCACGACCGCCACGCCGAGGCGACCCGTCGCGCGGTGGGGACATGGGGGCTCGAGCTGCTCTGCGTCAATCCCACGGAGTACAGCTCGTCGCTCACCGCGGTCCTGACGCCCGAGGGCCACGACGCCGGGCGGTTGCTCGACGTCATCCTCGACCGCTTCGACATGGCCCTCGGCGTGGGGCTCGGCATACTCGCCGGCAAGGTGTTCCGCATCGGCCATCTCGGCGACTTCAACGACCTGAGCCTGCTCGGCACGCTGGCCGGCGTCGAGATGGGCCTGACACTGGCCGGAATTCCGCACGAGTCCGGCGGTGTCGGCGCCGCTCTGGACTACCTGACCGAGTGCGCGCGGTCCGTGGCGGCCGAGCCCGCGCCAGCGTAGCCGAGGGAGCGGCTCCGTTTTCGTCGACTGCCCCGGATTCACCCGCCGTGGATGTGCACGTCGCTGTGGATGCGGTGGGAGGGTGCGGAGGGCCTGGAATCAGGCTGCATGCACCGGTTGTGCGATCTTCAGCCCAACGGGTGTCGGATCGAGAACTTCCAACCGAGGCGGGCCGCGAACGCGCTGAGACCTCCCTGAATATCGGGCAGGAGCTCCGACAGGGTGTCCGAGACCAGCATCCCGCATCCCTTGAGCTCCTGAACAGGCATGCGGTCGATGTCGTAGTTCGTCGGTGAGCCCTTCTTCGGCCAAACGACTTCCCATCCCGTGCACCCGGTGGAGTCGGAGAGCTTCTGTGGAGGTCCGGATGCGAAGAGCGGATACCATGCTGCGAAGGTCACTCGGCGAGTTCCGAGCGTTCGGCAGACCTTGCCCAATCGGCGCCAGTCTTGCGGTTGGTATGGGGGATCCAGGAATACGAAATCCGCGTCCGCGGCATGCAACTCTTCCGTGCCAGAGTAGCCGTCTTGGTGTCGAAAACCCACTTTCACATTCTCCGGTATACGGGCGTCCGGCTGCGGCCGGTAGCGCTTGGCGACGGCGTCGGACGTGTCGAACAGCGTCGTCTCGACGCCGAACTGTCGCCGAGCAAGCCGTTCCGCGACGAACACCCAACCCGCAGGATACTGCTGCGAGCACAGCCATTCTCTCGCGCGGTCCACGTAAGGGGAGTCGTTCGAGGCGCTCCGGATGATCCTGCCGACGCCGTCCCGCCACTCGCGGTTGTTGTTCAAACTGTGAAATGGCGCGCCGGCGTGGCTCTCGACGTATCGAAACGGCCGTGAGCCCGCCGCTCCGTGAGGAATGATGTCGGCCAGTGCGACGAGGACGAAGTGCTTCCAGACGTCGCCGCGATTACCAGCCTTTCGGGAATGGTCGTAGGGCATTCGCTGTGGACCGCTCTCAGTCTTCCGTCGCGCCTTCGTCGTCGATCCGCAAGCGGAGGAACCGTACGTCCATCCGGTCGGAATCACGCACCGTGTCCTTCATGCGAATCAGCAACCGCTTTCCGGCCAATGGGATGACAACGTCATTGATGAGACGTTCCTCGGTTTCCTCGCGGATGGCGTCCTCGTACGTGATACCGCATGCCGATGCCATGAGATCCACGACGATCTCGTCAGCAACCCGAACGACAGAATAGCGTCGCACGTCGCCGTCTTCGACCTGTGACACGGCGTTATCGGGAAGCGTTCCCAGAGCCTTCTTGATGGCCGCGACGTTATCATCCGCGGGATCGACGAGCAGATCGATGTCCTTCGTCGTGCGAACGAAGCCGTGAAGAACGACGGCGAAACCCCCGATCAGGAGATATCGGACCCCTTCCTCGCCGAGCGCCCGGCGGAGGTCCACGAGGTCCTGGAGCTCTGGCGCGCGGCTGTATGCGCGATCTGGCTCATCATCCATTCGTCGGCCGCCTCGAAGGAAGAGAATCGGTATAGACCGCGCGGAACCAGAGCGTGCCCCCGCAACTGATTGAGTGCGCGCTGCAGGCGCTCGACATCGTCGAGTATGCGTGCGCCGGGTGCTCGCCTCGACACAATCTTCACACTCGATCCTAGCACGCACGACCGACAGCCCGCCGGCAACACCACAGGACCTCTCCCAGGCTTCGACGACGCGAAGGGCTTCGGCCTGAGTACGCGATAATTGCCACCACCCGGCGGTCGTCGGATGGCAGTCCCTGCCATCTGCGTCGCTGGCGGAAGGTGGCGGCAGATGGACAGGTTACGACGTTGCCGTTCCCCGCGCGGCGCGTTCGCAGCGGTGCTGGCGGTCGGGATTGTCATCGTTCTCCCTGCACTCGCGGCAGCGCAGCGCGTCGAGCGGGTCGTCGACGGCGACACGATCATCGTCGGCGGCGTGGGGCGCGTGCGCCTGATCGGCGTGGATACCCCCGAGTCCGTGGATCCGCGGCGGCCGGTCGAGTTTTTCGGCAAGGAAGCAAGCGCCTTTACGCGGCGGCTGGTCGAAGGGAAGCGGGTGCGGCTCGCGTACGACTGGGAGCGCACCGATCGGTACGGGCGGACCCTCGCGTACGTCTACCTGCCGGACGGCACGTTCCTGAACGCGGAGCTCATCCGGCAGGGCTACGGCCACGCGTACACGCGGTTCCCTTTCGAGTACCTGGAGCGATTCCGGCAGTTCGAGCGCGAGGCGCGCGCCGCCGGCCGCGGCCTTTGGGGCGAGACGGCCGGCGCCGAGCGGCGGGTGGTGTCGGCGGCGGCCGTCTCGCCCCAAAGGCCGCGGC
>WTGR01000452.1 GCA_011523485.1 Acidobacteriota bacterium | reverse complement strand
CCCAGCGCCTCGACGAAGAAGAGGCCACCGCCAGCCGCAACCCGGCCGTGACGGCGTCGGCGACCAGCTCCACGAGGCCGGGACGCGCCCCGAGCTGCGCGACCTCGGCCCGGTGGCGAGCGCCCATCTCCTCGCGCAACGACGTGAGGTCGACCTCCGGGCCGACGAGCCGTTGCAGGTGGTCATAGGGATCGACGGTGGAGCCCACGCACAGCCGCCAGTGTTCGGACCGCAGGTCGTGGCGGTGGCGGCGATACGCCTCCTGCACCGCCGACAGAGAGGAGGATTCGGTGTCGACGATCAGCCCGTCGAAGTCGAAGATCAGGGCGCGCAGCATTCTCCTCCGTTCCTGGCGTGGTGAACCGTATCAGCCATCTGCGTACCCGTCATCGGAACCGCGACATGGAGTTCCTGTACACTGGCGCATCATTGCCCTTGAGCTGTGCATGCACGTGCCGACTCGATGATTGACGAGCAGAGAAGTTCCGGTTCAAGCTTCAGAATTGGAGTTCACGAGGCACGCACTTCAGGTAATGGCGGAACGACGGATTTCCGTGGACTGGGTCGAGCAGGCGGTAACCGCGCCTGTGCGGCGTTCCCAGGATCCGAACGATCGGGAGCTGGAGCGGTTCTTTCGTCGTATCCCGGAACGGCATGATCGGGTGTTGCGGGTGGTCGTGAACACCCGGCGGGCGCCGTGGCGCGTAGTGAGCGTTTTCTTCGACCGGCGCGCGAGGAAGGAAATATGAGGCTACAGGTCGACAAGGAAGCCGACGCTCTCTACCTGCGTCTCGACGATTCCAGGATCGTCGACTCCGAGGAGGTCTCGCCGGGGGTCGTGCTCGACTACAACGAGTCGAACGAAGTGGTGGGGGTGGAAATGCTCCATCTCTCGAGACGTTCCACCAGGCTGAACCTCTCCGCACTGCAATTCGAAACGGCTTGATCCGGTCGGCGTGGATGGCGAGAACATCGCCCAGGGTCAGGTAGTCTCGCATCACTTCGCGAGCTTCTCGTAGAGTGCGGCGAACCGAGCGTGGCTGCGCTGATAGGCGGCCATCACATGCGGGCGGGCCCCGCCCTGTCTGCGCTGCTCGAGCAGTGCGGCGATCGCCTCGTCGACCAACGCCGGAATCTGGCGGCCCTCCTCCCTCGCCAGGGTCCGCAACTCGTCGAGGAGGGCGCTGTCCACCTGCGTCGCGAACTTCCGGCGCGTCGGCATCGTGTCATCTCCCGCACGCATCCGCTCGAGCTCCGCGAGGGTGCGCCGCATCGGACGATCAGACTTGTCGTTTCATGAAATGTCAAGACCATGCCGGTCCCAGGTCGCACGGAGGATTGCAGGCCCTCCGACGTGTCCGAGTATCGCCGCAACCGGGGACAGCGCGGTATCCTCTATGGTTGGTTGGTTGCGGTTCACGATGATCGGCGGCGTCCATCCGCCGGTGGAGGAGTGGAGATGCGGTACCTGCCCGCCACGCTTGTCTGTGCCCTTCTGGCCACGACGGTTCTGATTCCCCAGTCCGCCGCCGCGCAGACGGACCCGGATCCGGCGCCCCGCACGGCCTGGGGTCAGCCGGACCTCGGTGGTGTCTGGGAGTACAAGACCCGCACACCGCTGGAGCGCCCGGAGCAGTTCGACGGCCGGGAGTACCTGACCGCCGAAGAGGCGGCGGAGATCGAGGAGCGCGAGCGCGCCCGCATTCAGGCGATGGAGGAGCGGCCGGCGCAGCGCACGGTCGCCATTCCGACCGCCGGCGGCCGTCCCGGGCGGTGGCTCGACTCGCCGGATCACCCCAGCCTGCAGGGGCAGACCGGGTCGTACAACATCTTCTGGTTCGACTGGGGGACGACCGCCGTCAGCACCCGGCGCACGTCGCTCATCGTCGATCCGCCGGACGGCCGGCTGCCCGCGCTGACCGAGGCGGGGCGGGAACGGGCGCGGACCATGGGCTCCCGCTCTTCGTTCAGCGACACCGTCGACACGGCCGAGTCGTACCTCGACTTCAGCAACTCCGACCGCTGCCTGATGAGCGGCAACGCGGGGCCGCCGATGCTGCCGGGCGTCTACAACAACAACATGCAGTTGTTCCAGACGCCGGACCACGTCGCCATCATGAACGAGATGATGCACACCGTCCGCGTCATTCCGCTCGACGGACGCCCCGCGCCGCAAGACGGCATCCGCCAGTACGTGGGCGAGGGGCGCGGCTACTGGGACGGCGAGACGCTGGTGGTCGAGACGGCGAGCTTCAACGACGACCGGACGCACACCACGTGGCGGAACACCAGCCGCAACCGGACGCTGGTGGAGCGCTTCACCCGCGTCGACGCCGACACCCTGCTCTACCGGTTCACGGTGACCGATCCGGACACCTGGGAGCGCCCCTGGTCTGCCGAGCTGCCGATGCAGCGCAGCGAGCTGCCGATTTACGAGTTCGCCTGCCACGAGGGGAACTACGGCCTCGAGAACATCCTGGCCGGGAACCGCAGGGCGGAGGCGGAGGCGGGACGATAGGCGTGCGCGGCGGCCCGGTGACGCCGGCGTCGGAGCGTCGCCCGGTAGCCGCAGGGGTCTCGGCATGACCATCCGAGACGACTTCGAGGGCTTCTGATGACCATCGTTGCGCGGCACATGAGCCGCATCAAGGCTTCGCCCGCCGCCGTCATCTCCGCGCAGGCCATGGAGATGGCGCGGGCCGGCCGCGACGTCATCGCCCTGTCGGCGGGGGAGCCGGACTTCGACACGCCGGATCACGTCAAGGCTGCGGCGGTACGCGCCATCGGTGAAGGCAAGACGAAGTACCCGCCGCTGACCGGGATCCCCGAGCTTCGCGAGGCGGTCTGCCGCAAGCTAGAGCGGGAGAACGGCCTGCGCTACGCCCCCGACCAGGTGCTCGTCTGCAACGGCG
>WTGR01000477.1 GCA_011523485.1 Acidobacteriota bacterium | reverse complement strand
GAAGAGTACTTTCTCGCCGGCCGGTCCCTGCCCGGCTGGAAGGCGGGGCTCAGCATGGCGGCCACCCAGTTCGCCGCCGACACGCCGTTGCTCGTGACCGGCCTGGTGGCCACCGCCGGGATCTTCGGGCTGTGGCAGCTCTGGATCTTCGGCGTCACCTTCCTGGTGCTCGGCTTCGTGCTGGCCGGCGCGTGGCGCCGGGCCGGCGTGGTCACCGACGCCGAACTGGCGGAGGTGCGCTATGGCGCCAGGCCGGCGGCCGTGTTGCGATGCGTCAAGGCTCTCTACTTCGGCACCATCATCAACTGCGTCGCCCTGGCCTGGGTGCTGTTCGCCGCCGCCAAGATCGCCGAGCCGTTCCTGCTGTGGAACGAATGGCTGCCGGCGGAGATCTTTCAGCCGGTCGTCGGCCTGGTGGACGCGGTGGGCGTGCCGCTGACCATCGGCGGGCTCGCCGATCCCGACGTCTGGGTCAAGACCGCCAACAACCTGCTGTCGCTCGTCATGATCCTGACCGTCGTGGCGCTCTACTCGGCCACCGGCGGACTGCGGAGCGTCGTCGCGACCGACATCGGCCAGATCACCGTCATGGCGGTCGGCACCCTGGCGTTCACGACGATCGTCGTGTCGGAGGCCGGCGGGCTCGGCGGGATGCAGGCGAAGCTGCACGAAACGTTCGCCGGCGGCGGACCGGGGGGGATTCTGCCCGACGAGATCCTGGCGTTCACGCCGGGACGCGGGAAGGACGTCACCTGGTCGGTGCTCTCGCTGCTGGGACTGCTCTGGCTCATCAACTCCGTTTCCGACGGCAGCGGGTATCTCGCCCAGCGCGCCATGGCCTGTCGCAGCGATCGCGACGCCAGGACGGCGGCGGTCGTCTTCACCTTCGCACAGGTGCTGCTGCGCAGCCTGCTCTGGCTGCCGCTCGCCGTCGGGCTGCTCGTGCTGTTCCCGCCCGACCCGGGGCTCGCTCCCGGCCTGATCCAGGCCGACCGGGAGGCGACCTATGTCCGGGGCATGGCGGAGCTGCTGCCGCCCGGCGTGACCGGCCTGATGCTGACCGGCATGCTGGCGGCGCTCGCCTCGACCGTCGACACGCATCTGAACTGGGGCGCCTCCTACTGGACCAACGACATCTACAAGCGGTTCATCTGCCAGGCGTGGCTGAAGACGGAGCCGAGCGGCCGCTCGCTGGTCTGGGTGGCGCGCGCCGCGAGCGTGCTGACCCTGGTGATCGCGATGGCGGTGATGAGCCGGTTGACGTCCATCAACCAGGCCTGGCAGATCAACCTGCTGTTCGGCGCCGGGCTCGGCGTGGTGCTGGTGCTGCGGTGGATCTGGTGGCGGATGAACGCGTGGGCGGAGATCGCGGCCATGGTCGTCGCCTCGGCCGTCGCGCCGTTGCTCATGGTCTATCTCGGTGACGACCAGCAGCCGCTGCGGTTGTTGCTCGCGGCCACGGCATCGACAGTCGCGGCGCTGGCCGCGATCCGCATCAAGGGACCGGAGGACCGCGAGCGCCTGACCGCGTTCTACCGGCGCGTGCGACCGGTCGGCTTCTGGGGTCCGATTGCGGCGGGACTCGGCGCGGAGGAAGACATCGGCCCCCGGCGCCTCGCGCGGGCCCTGGGCGCGACGGCGCTCTGCTCGGTCACCCTCTTCGCCGCGCTGGTGGGAACCGGGAGCTGGCTGGTCGGCAGCCCGCCCCCGGTGTGGCTGCCGTCGGCGCCCGTCTGGATCGGCGGGCTGCTGGTGACGGCCCTGGCGCTGTGCCCGCTCTGGTATCGGCTTGGATTCGGCGCGAACGGCGAGCAGTAGGATTCGCACGAGTGCGTGGCCCCTTGCGTGCGGCGAGCCACGGAATGACCGCCTTGGCGGAGCGCAGGAGCAGACGATGACAACGCTGTCGGAACGCCCGTACGACGTTGGACGAGTGATCGCCGTGGGCGCGGCGCTCGTATGCGAGTGCGCGATGGGCACGGCCGCCGCGTTCGCACAGGGCGCCTTCCGGGTCGAGGAAGCCACCATCGGCGGCATCCAGCGCGCGATCCGGCAGGGCGAGACGACCTGCACGCAGGTGGTGGAGGCCTACGTCGAGCGGGCGCGGGCCTACAACGGCATCTGCACGCGGCTCGTCACCGCGGACGGCGGCCCGGTTGCGCCCGGTCGGGGCGCGGTCCGGGCCGGCGTCCCCATCGAGTTTCCCTCCACGACCGTGCCGGTGCGCGAGATTCTGCCGGACTACGACGACTACCGCGGGTTGCCGCTCGAGTTCGGGCGCATGGAGGCCACGCGCTCCGACCCCGGCGTCCAGCAGCAGTACGGCATGGTGGTCGGGATGCAGGACGCGGGCCAGCTCAACGCGCTGAGCACCCTCAACCTGCGCGGCGAACGATCGGTGACATGCAATGCCGAATGCGATGCGCACCCGTCGGACGGCAGTCTGCCCGCGCATTGCCCCGCCGCGTGCGAAGCGTTCCGCCAACAGCCGGACGCGCTCGAGCGGGCCGCCGAGCTCGACGCCCTCTACGGCAGGGAGCCCGACCTCGAGCGGCTGCCGCTGTACTGCGCCGCGATCTCGTTCAAGGACGTCTTCGACACCACCGACATGCGCTCGACGAGCGGGGCGGACACCGCCTACGCGATGGATGCTGCGCCGCGGGACGCGACGGTCGTCGCCGAGCTGCGCGCCAAGGGCGCCATCATCTACGCCAAGGCCAACCTCTCGGAGTACAACGCCGGCGGCGGCGATCCCGGGGGAGCCACGGCCGGAACGCGGACTTTCGGCGCGGGCGTCTCCCGCAGCAGTTGGGCGGGTCCGTCGTGCAACGTCTACGACACGGCCCGCGAGCCCGGCGGATCGAGCTCGGGGTCGGCGGTGTCGGTCGGCGCGAACCTGGCCACCTGCTCGATCT
>WTGR01000557.1 GCA_011523485.1 Acidobacteriota bacterium | reverse complement strand
TGAGCTACGGCGGCTACCTGACGGCGCAGCAGATCATGGAGGTCGAGGGGATCCTGGGGGTCCTGGTGGAGGGCGAGGGACGCCGCTTCGCACGCAGTCAGGACGAGTACTGGGTCTCGGTGTTCGGGACGCCCGAGGCCGGCGGCACGTGGGGCTGGCGCTGGGAAGGCCACCACCTCTCCCTGCACTACACGATCGTGGACGGGGAGATCACGGTGAGCACGCCCACCTTCCTGGGCGCGAACCCGGCGACCGTGCCGTCCGGGCCGCGCCGCGGCATGCGGGCGATGAAGGAGCAGGAGGACACGGCCCGCGCGCTGCTGGCCTCGCTCAACGCGGATCAGCGTGAGGTCGCGATCTTCGACGACGTCGCCCCGACCAACGTCGTGACGGGCGCCGACCTGGTCGTGGATCCGCTCGACCCGATCGGGATTCCGGCGTCGGCCCTGACCGCCGGGCAGCAGGACCTGCTCATGGCCGTGATCGAGTCGTACGTGGGAATCATGGCCGACGACATCGCGGCGTTGCGCCGGGCCGCGGTCCTGGCCGGCGGAATCGACGACATCCGGTTCGCGTGGGCCGGGCCGACCGAGCGCGGCAAGGTGGCCTACTACCGCGTGCAGGGGGCGGAGTTCCTGATCGAGTTCGACAACACGCAGGAGGACCCGAACCACATCCACGCGGCGTACCGGGACTTCGACGGCGACCTCGGGCGGGACCTGCTGCGCGAGCACGTCGCGCGGATGCACTGATGTTCCCGGGCCGGCGGCTGGGAGTCTGCGCCGCAGGCTAGGAGTCTGCGCCGCAGAACGCAGCGCAGCGAAGTGCCGCGGCGCAGGGTCATAGAGTGGGGGGGATGGGCCGAAACGGCGAGCCAGCGAGTCGTTTCGGGGCGCTAGACCGCGCCGCCGGCCCGGAACCCCTCGATCTCCGCTGCCGAGTAGCCCGCCTCGCGCAGCACGGCGTCGGTGTGCTCGCCGAGCAGGGGCGGCGCCGTCTCGATGCGGGCCGGCGTGTCGCCGAGCTCGATCGGCTGGCCGATCATCCGCACGGCGCCGGCCGTCGGATGCGGGCGCTCCACGACCTTGCCGCGCTCGACGAGTTGCGGATTGGTGCAGACCTCCGCCACGTTGCGGATGCGGCCGCAGGGCACGCCGGCCGCGCCGAGCAGATCCATCCACTCCCGCACGGTCCGCGCCGCCGTCAGCGCTTCGATGATCGGGATCAGCGCCTCGCGGTGCTCGACGCGGGCCGGGGCGGTCGCGAAGCGCGGGTCGTCCCGCAGATCGGGGCGCTCGACGGCGTCGCAGTAGCGTTTCCAGAGCGAGTCGTTCGCAATACCGAGGTTCATCCAGCCGTCGGCCGCGCGCAGCGTCTTGTACGGCGCCACGGAAGGATGGTCGTTGCCGCGCCGGGTCGGGCTCTCGCCCGAGGCGAAGTAGATGCCGGTGTTGTAGGTCAGCAGCGACGCGACGGCGTCGAGCATCGCCACCCGCACGTGCTGCCCCCTGCCGGTCGTCCGGCGCGCGTACAGGGCGAGGAGGATGCCCTGGGCGGCCATCAGGCCGGAAGCGAGATCGGCGATGGAGGTGCCGACGCGGGTCGGCGGGCCGTCCGCCTCGCCGGTGACGTCCATCAGACCGGCCTCCCCCTGCACGATCAGGTCGTAGCCCGGCCGCGTGGCGTCCGGGCCGCTGTCGCCGAAGCCCGAGATGGAGCAGTAGACCAGCCGCGGATGCGCGGCCGAGACGGTGTCGTAGCCGAAGCCGAGCCGCGCCAGGGCGCCGGGCCGGAAGTTCTCCACGAGTACGTCGGCCCCGTCCAGCAACCGCCGCAGAATGGCCTTGCCCCGCTCGTGCTTGAGGTCGATCGTGCAGCTTCGCTTGTTGCGGTTGATCGACAGGAAGTAGGGCGACTCGCCGCCGTGGAACGGCGGGCCGAAGGCGCGCGACTCGTCGCCGCGCCCCGGCTCCTCGAGCTTGACGACGTCGGCTCCCATGTCGGCCAGGGTCATGGTGCAGAACGGGCCGGCCACGACCCGGCTGAGATCGACTACGCGTATTCCATCCAGCGGTGACATCGGCAGAGAGTATCCCCCAGGACGCCCCCCGCGTTCTTGCGCGACTGAGTCGCATTCTCACCCTTGCGCGGAACCGGGTAGTAGCGTTGAAGAAGTGCGGGCTTCCGCGCGACGACGTCAAGGAGGAGAACCATGAAAGGACAATCCGAGATCCTCGCCGGACTCAACAGCGCGCTCACGATAGAGCTCACGGCGATCAACCAGTACTTCTGCCAGTCGAAGATGTGCGCCGACTGGGGCTTCCACGACCTGGCGCACAAGCACCGCGAGGAGTCCATCGGCGAGATGAAGCACGCCGAGAAGCTGATCGAGCGCATCCTGTTCCTGGAGGGGACGCCCGAGATCGCGCGCTACGACGTCATCCGGGTCGGGACCGACGTGCAGGAGCAGTTCGAGAACGATCTCGAGCTCGAGATGAAGGGCGTCGCGTTCTACAACGAGCTCGTGGAGCTGAGCGTCAAGCTCGGCGACAACGGGACCCGCGAGCTGGTGGCGCCGATCCTCACCGAATCGGAGGAGCACGTCGACTGGCTGGAGACGCAGCTCTCCCGCATCGAGAAGGTGGGGATCCAGAACTACCTGGCGGAACAGATGGGCGGACACGACGGCTGAGCGCCGCGATCGGCGTACCGACCGCCGGCGGCCAGGTACTGCCGCAGCACGTCGTGGCAGGCGGTGCAGCCGTCGCCGGCGCCCAGGGTGCGGCGCAGGTCGCGGAGCGAGCAGTTCGGCTGGTCGGACAGGGTGTCCAGCAACTGCCGCTCCGTGATTTGCAGGCACGCGCACACGAAGCCGCCCGGTCGGAGCGGCGGCCGTGACGGCGTGTCGACCGGGGTCGGC
>WTGR01000307.1 GCA_011523485.1 Acidobacteriota bacterium | reverse complement strand
CCGGCCGGGGCACGATCGTCATCGACGAGATCCAGCGCGTCCCCCAACTTCTTCCGCTCGTCCATCAGCACCTGGAGAGCGACACGTCGACCCGGTTCGTCCTGACCGGCTCGAGCGCCAGGAAGCTGCGCCGTTCCGGGGTCGACTTGCTCGCGGGCCGCGCCGTGCTGTGCGCGATGCATCCTTTCATGGCCGCGGAGCTGGGAGGCGCTTTCGATCTCGCCCGCAGTCTCGAGTGCGGCCTGGTGCCCCTCGTGGTGATGGCGGAGAATCCGGACCGCACGCTGCGCGGCTACATCGATCTGTACCTGCAGCAGGAGGTCAAGGCGGAGGGGCTGGTCCGGCGTCTCGACGACTTCAGTCGGTTCCTCGAGGCCGCCTCCTTCTCGCACGCCCAGATGCTGAACGTCTCGGACATCGCGCGGGAGTGCGTCGCCAGCCGCAACACCGTCGAGTCGTATCTCGGCATTCTGGAGGATCTGCTCATCGCGACGCGGCTCCCGGTCTTCCGGCGGCGCGCCAAGCGAGCGGTGGTCTCGCACGCCAAGCTCTATTTCTTCGACGCCGGCGTGTTTCGCTCGTTGCGCCCGGTCGGGCCGCTCGACGCGCGGGAGCAGATCGCCGGACCGGCCCTCGAAGGCCTCGTCCTGCAGCACCTCCGGGCGTGGATCAGCTACGGCGGCGCCGACTGCCGCGTCCACTTCTGGCGAACGCGGGGCGGGGCGGAGGTCGACTTCGTCCTGTACGGCGGCGCGGGGTTCTACGCCATCGAGGTCAAGAACAGCCGGTCGTTGCGTCTGAGCGACCTGCGGGGCCTCCGGACGTTTCATCAGGACTATCCCGAGTCGTCCCCGCTCCTTCTGTACCGTGGTGACGAGGCCCTGGAGTGGCACGGCGTCCGGTGCTTGCCGGTCGAGCGGTTCCTGCACGACTTGATCCCGGGGCGCGATCTTCCGCGTTGAGGTCGCTCCTCTCCCGTGGAAAGCGGCAAGAGCCGGGCCGGGTTGAGTTGTCAAAGGCCTTTTCCGGCTTTTTCTGACCTGTTCTGACCCCGCGGCAGATCGCGCGGCGGGCTCCGAGAAAGCGCAGGAACAGGGCGTTTGCTGCAGAAACAGGCCGCGAGAGGTGGCGCGCCCGGCTGGATTCGAACCAGCGACCCTCGGTTTAGAAGACCGATGCTCTATCCTGCTGAGCTACGGGCGCATCCTTTAGAATCAATAGCTTACGCGAAGCGTCGTTTCACTGCCAGCCGGTTCTGCCAGCCGTTCCTGTACGGAATCGCTTCCGATCTCGCCTCGGCGCGCCGAATTCGCTCGATTGCCTCGACGTGCTTCTAGAGATCGAGGCGCTGCTTTGCCCTCGCTCCAGCGCCGGGTGGCCGCGCCGCAAGGCGGCGTCGGAACTGCGGACGGCGAATTCCGGCTACGCGCCGGAGAGTTCGTAGGCCTCTGCCAGCCAGTCGGTAATGGGCGGCTCCACCTCGTCCCGGTGGCGGATGGGAATCGTGTGCCGCAGCCTGGATTTCGACACCCGGTCCACACGGCGCACCTGCGGGGCCTCGACGACGCGGCTGAGGAAGACGCACACCTCGAGGAACGTCCGCTTCGGTCGGACGAAGAAGTAGCAGGACCTCCTCGCGAACATGATCGACTTGTGCGACGCGTAGATCCGTTGGGCGCCGAACTCGGTTGCGGTCTCGCGCAGCCGTTCCCAGGCCTCCTGCAGTTCCTCGGAGAGGTCGGCGGTCAACGCCGCTTCGGTCGTCGTCCAGCAGTCATGCGCCTCGCCTTCTTCGACCCACTGCTTGCAGTGGTAGCACTCGTGGCCGCTCATGCCGGATTCCACGCTCTGTGCCGCTGGTGTCGGGCCGGATTGGTCTACGATTCACCGACGCTTGGCGATATGACGGGCGCGAGCAGCGTCCAGTTTCCGCAACTTCAGCAACCGCGTGGAGGAAGACCCGAATGCGAACGGATTGGCGGACGGTACCGCTGCTGCTGGTCTGGCTGGCGACGATGGCGGCCGGCGGCGGCGCACAGGAACCCGACACGGCCGAGGAAGAAGCCGGCTGGTCGAACGCAACGGAGCTGAGTGTCGTCCGGGCCGGTGGGAACGCCGATACCCAGACGTTCGGATTCAAGAACACCCTGCGCCGCAACTGGACCGCGGCGCGGGCCCGGTTGCGCGTGGACGGCATTCGCGCGCGGACGGGCGGCGACCGGATTCTCGTCGTCGAGCCGGGGCTGCGCTTCGTGCCCGGCGAGCTCCCGGACGAGTTCGAGACGGCTGTCGCCCGGGCGGACGGCGCACCGGATGTCGAGCAGTACTTCGTCGAAGGACGCCTGGAGGTGAACATCAGCGACCGGTTCTTCTGGAACACGGGTACGAGTTGGGATCGCAACGACGACGCCGGCATCCGAAACCGCTACATCGCCTTCGGCGGCGTCGGCAACGTCTGGGCCGACACGGACGACCTGTCGTTCTCCACCGGCTACGGGATCAGCTACACCGCGCGGGAGGAACTCGAACCGGACGCCGCGAAGGACGACCGGTTCGGAGGCTTCCGTCTGGACGGCGACTATCATCACCGGCTCGGCGCCGCACTGGAGTTGGACAGCGACCTGGCGCTGAACGTGAATCTTCTGTCGGCCTCCGACTACTCCCTGAACGTCACCAACGCGGCTGGCGTCGCCATGAACGATCACTTGTCGTTGCGGATCAGCCTCCAGCATTTGTATGAGCATCGGCCGGCTCTGGAGGATGCCGCCATTCGTGCGCACGTCATGCTGAACGACCCCGACGGCACGCCGGGCAGCGGCGACGAAGTGTTCGAGACGGCCGTGGCAGGCGGCGCCGTACTCGACCTCGGCACGGGTCGGATCCGCAAGGCCGGCCTGGACGCGATCCTCCGGACCGCGCT
>WTGR01000518.1 GCA_011523485.1 Acidobacteriota bacterium | reverse complement strand
TGCCCGTGGCGGTGAACGGTCACTGACCGCGTATCGGGATACGCAACCCACACGGTCTGCGTGCCCGCCGCCAGCCAGTCCCGGATCTTGTCTTGGACCGCGGCCGTGGAATCGCCCGGCGAGACCACCTCTACGGCCAGATCGGGCGCCATCTCGGGGAACCCCAAAGAAGCCTCCTCCGTTCCCAGCCGCTCGCCGGCCACGAAAGCCACGTCTGGCGCTCGCACCGTGTCCGGATTCCGTCGCAGGAGGAAGCCGGTTTCCGCCGCAAAGACCCGGCCCAGATCCCGCTCCAGCACATGATTGCCGATGAACAGCCCGAACTTGTGTGCGACCTGTCCGTGTCGTCCTCCCGCCGGCGCCATGACAACGAGATCTCCTCTCACGAGCTCCGTACGCTTACCCAGGGTCGAGAGGCGCGCCGAGACGAGCGGCAATTCGTCTGCTGTAACCGGGGTTTTCGCAGCGCTTGTCCTCATGGTTCGACTCCTGGGTTCCATTCTACGCGGACGGGTGGTCTCCCTCGGGGCGGCTCGCTCCTCCAGCCTGGCCTTGAATTCGCCGCGACGCCGCCTTCACTCCCCTACTGACGCCGGCGCGTCGAGCCGAGAGAACGGCCGGCGGCGCATTCGATGTATCGTCTTCCGTTGCGGATGACCCTCGGCGAGACCTCCGGCGAGGGAAACGTGAGCGCCCGCGCTTCCATCGGCGAGCTGCGGGAGCGGTCCCTGCACCGCGCGCTCAAGCAGCGCTACGCAGCCGGGGGCGGCCGCACCGAGACGGCCGTCGACGGTTACGTCGCCGACGTGGTGCTCGGCAACCGGATCATCGAGGTCCAGACCGGCGACTTCTACCCGCTCAAGCGGAAGCTGCCACCGCTGCTCGCGAATCACGAGGTCACGCTGGTGTATCCGGTCGCGAAGGACCGCTACCTCGTCAAGCGGCGGGACGACCCGCATGTGCCGGCGAAGCGGCGCCTGTCGCCCCGGCACGGCTCTCCGTTCGCCGTCTTCGGCGTCCTCCCGAGCATCGCTTCCCTGCTCGAGCACCCCAACCTGACGCTGGACGTCGTGATGGTGATCGAGGAGGAGATCCGCGTGCCGAGCGCCGGCCGGCGACGCTGGCGGCGGGAGTGGGTGCGCGCGGACCACCGCCTCCTGGAGGTGGTGGAGACGCACACCATCGGGCGCATGGCCGACCTCTTCGCCATGGTCGATCCGGGACTGCCCGACCGGTTCACCACGCGGCACCTGGCCGAGACGATGCGGGCGCCGCGCCGGCTCGCCCAGCAGGCGGCGTTCTGCTTTCGCGAAGCCGGGGTCACCGCGATCTGCGGCAAGGAGGAACGCGCGCTCCTCTATCGGCGTTGCGCGTCCCCCCGGCACCGATAGCCGGGGGCCGGCCCGGGTCGCCGGGCCCTCCGCCGGGAACCGGGGCGGCCGGGATCGACCGGAACGCGGGGCGGGGATCGCCAGCGAGCAATGCGATGTGAATGGAACCGCGGCACGGGTGTACCAAGTCCACTCGTGGGCGAGCATCATGCGCCGGCCGTCCGACATGTGAATGGAACCGCGGCACGGGTGTACCAAGTCCGCGCCGCGCCCCACGGGGACGAGCCCGTCCCCTTCAGCGGAAGACAACGCAGGGTGTATCGGGCGCGGTCGATCCGATCTTTAACCCCGGCGTCCGGAATCGACCGCACCCCGGCGTCCGGAATCGACCGCCGCCCCGGCGTCCGGAATCGACCGCCGCCCCGGCGTCCGGAATCGACCGCCGCCCGCCCGGCCGCCAAGTCCGATCGACCGGCCGGCCCTCCGACGGCACGCACGCTGCAGCCGCCGCCTTGCGAGGCGAACCGAGAACGGTTACGGTAGTCGTCATCGACCATGGGAAGCTCGAGAGGATTCGTCATGCGCCTGATTCGACCGGGCCGTACGGCAGCTCGCCCGGTGCGAGCCGCCGCGTCGTGCGCCGGCGCGCTCGCCGCGGCGTTCGCGCTTGCCGGACACACCCTGCAGTCCCAGACCCTGGCGGACGGCGTGTACACCGCCGGGCAGGCGGCACGCGGGCAGCAGGTCTATCAGGCCCAGTGCGCCGTCTGCCACGGCGACGCGCTCGAAGGCAGCGTCGGCCCGCCGCTCGCCGGGGACGGCTTCCTCTCGATCTGGGGCGCGCGGCCGCTGGTGGACCTCGTGGACAAGATCCACTACACCATGCCGCTCGAGGCGCCGGCGCCGCTGTCGCGGCAGGAATCCATCGACTTGGCGGCCTACGTCCTCCGGGCCGGCGATTTCCCCGCCGGAGAGACCGAGTTGACCGACGGCATGCTGGCCGGCGTCGTGCTCCCCGCGGCGCCGGCTGCCGCAGGGTCCGCGGCCGGCGGCGACCTGGCCCTCGCCCCGGTCGCCAACCTCGCTCAGTTGATGCGGGCCGTCACCTTTCCCAACTCGAACGTGATTTTCAACGTGCAGCTCAAGGACCCCGGAGACCAGGTGCCGCCGGCGCCGGGGACCCGTCCCTTCGACTACGTCGAGTGGGGATCGACGGTCTATCCCGGATGGCAGGCGATCGATCTGGCCGCGCTGGCGCTCGTCGAGTCCACCCCGCTCTTCCTGGCGCCGGGGCGTCGCTGCGAGAACGGCAGGCCCGTGCCCGTGGACCGCGCCGACTGGCAGCAGTACACCGAAGAGCTCGTGGAAGCGGGGCGGGCCGCCTACCGAGCGTCGCAGTCCCGGAGCGTCGATGCCGTGATCGAGGTCGCCGACCAGCTCAACAACGCCTGCGACAACTGCCACACGATCTATCGTGACGCGGGGGCCGAAGGGAGCGGGCAGGGAGCGGACCGCTGCCCGGAGATTCCCTGACGACGCCGCCGTCGCGGCGGCCGCAAAGAGCCGGGAGGAAACGAGCCATGCGCCTGATT
>WTGR01000749.1 GCA_011523485.1 Acidobacteriota bacterium | reverse complement strand
TACGTGGTTCTCAGCCACGGGACCGGGGTTCGAATCCCCGTACCGCTACCATCCCACACCCGTCGTTCCTCAGCATGGCAGTCGGGCGCGAAGGCTACGATGAGGTCGTCGCGCAGCTCGTCTCCGGCGGCTCGGGGGGATTCTGCCCTGCCTCCGGCCCCGCTGTCCGTGCCGATGGCGTCTGACAGGCGGTGCGCCCGATGACGCGACGTGTCAGGACGATAGACGCGCATGCGGGGGGCGAGCCGTTGCGCCTGGTGGTCGAAGGGTTCCCCGCTCCGGTCGGCGCGTCGATGCTCGACAAGCGGGCATGGGTGCGTCGCCGCCACGACGGCGTCCGCCGGGCCCTGATGCGCGAGCCGCGCGGACACGCCGACATGTACGGCGCGGTGCTGACCGAGCCGGTGTCGGCCGGCGCCCACGCCGGTGTGCTGTTCATGCACAACGAGGGCTACAGCACGATGTGCGGGCACGGCGTCATCGCGGTGGTGAAGATCGCGATCGAGCAGGGACTGCTGCAACTGTCGGATCCCGGCGCGGACATCGTGCTCGACACGCCGGCCGGCACCGTGCGGGCGCGCGCGGCGCGCGGCGAGGGCGGCAGGGTCGAGGCGGTGTCGTTCGTCAACGTGCCGTCGTTCGTGCTGCGGGCGGGGATCCCGGTCGACGTGGAAGGCCGCGTCGTCCCGGTCGACGTGGCGTTCGGGGGCGCGTTCTACGCCATCGTCGACGGCGAGGCGGCCGGCGTGCCGATACGCGGCGAGCAACTGCCCCGGCTGCGCGCCCTCGGCGGGGCGATTCGGGACCGCATCGACAAGGCCGTCGACGTCGCGCATCCCGCGGACGCCCGCCTGCGGGGGATCTACGGGACGATCTTCACGGGGCCGCCCGACGCCGAAGGGGCCCACTTGCGGAACGTGACCGTCTTCGCCGATGCGCAGGTGGACCGTTCCCCGTGCGGTACCGGCACGTCGGCGGTCATGGCGGTCGTCGACGCGATGGGGCTGCTGGATGCCGGCGGCCGCTTCGTGCACGAGAGCCTCATCGGCACCACGTTCTCGGGTGCCGTCGAGGACCGGACGTCGGTGGGCGACCTGCCGGCCATCGTGCCGCGGATCGAAGGGCGCGCCTGGATCACCGGACACCACGAGTTCGTGCTGGACGACGAGGATCCGCTCCGCGACGGCTTCCTGCTGTAGACTAGGCGAAAATGAGATCGGGTCGCATTCCGGGGGGATGCCCGGGGTGGGCCGCGGTCCCAGGCATATTCGGGAGGCGTCAACGTGCACCAGGGCCTCCGTACGCTCGATCAACTGCCGATCGGCCAGAGTGCAGTCGTACATCGCATCGACTGCGGGCGCCGCGTCGGCGGCCGGCTCATGGAGATGGGTCTGCTGCCGGGCACGCGGATCGAGATGGTCCGCCGCGCCCCGTTCGGCGACCCGCTGGAGATTCGGCTGCGCGGTTACCTGTTGAGCCTGCGGTCGGCCGACGCCGCCGAGGTCTCGCTGGCGCCTCTCGACCAGGTGGACCCCGGAGACGATGGCGAGACGTGGGGAACGCCGTCCCGCTTCGACGCCCATCCACCGCGCGATGCGGCTCCGAGGGCGCGGGTTCCGCGCGTGCTCGTCGCCGGCAACGCCAACTCCGGCAAGACCACCATCTTCAACGCCCTGACCGGCGCGCGCGCCAAGGTCGGCAACTATCCCGGAGTCACCGTGGCCCGGTCGTCGCGGGAGATCGAGCTTCCCGACGGGGCCCGCGTCGAGCTGGTCGATCTGCCCGGCACCTACAGTCTCAGCACGCACTCGCCGGACGAGCAGGTCGCCGTCGACGAAGTGCTCGGGAGGCGCGGCGAGGCGCCCGACGCGGTGGTGGTCGTCGTCGACGCGGGGACGATAGAGCGCGGCCTCTATCTCGTCCTGCAGATCGTCGAGACCGGCGTGCCGGTCGTGGTCGCGCTGAACATGGTCGACGAGGCGGCGGCGGCCGGCGTGACCGTCGATGCGGCCCGGCTCTCCGACTGGCTCGGCATCACCGTCGTGCCGACGGTCGGCTCGACCGGCGAGGGGCTGGACGACCTGCGGCGCGCCATCGGCGGCGCCATAGAGCTGGCTCCCCGCGGCGACGTCGCGTGGACCGGATTCCCCGTGGCGGTGGAGAAGGCGGTATCCGAGGTGGAGGGGACCCTGCACGGCGGGGCGTTCGACCGGACGCCGGCCGCGCGCCGGTCCTGGGCCGTCTGGTCGCTGCTGTCGCACACCACCGACGAGGACGACGTCGAGGGACTGCCGGCCGTCGCCCGGAAGACCGTCGACGATCTGCGCCTGCGGGCCGCCGGCGAGCAGGTGAACCTCGACCAGGAGGTCATCGGCGCGCGCTACCGGTGGATCGAGACGGTGGTCGGCGACGTGCGCCGCGTGTCGTCGGCAGAGGGCGGCAATCGCGGCTGGACGGATCGCATCGACGGCATCCTCACCCATCGCTTCTACGGCATGGGGGTCTTCGCCATCGTCATGGCGCTCCTGTTCGAGGCGCTGTTCGCCTGGTCCGAACCCTTCATCGGCGCTATCGAGTCGGCCACCGCGGCACTGCAGACGGGCGTCACGGCGGTCCTGCCGGAGGGGCCGCTGCAGGACCTGATGGTCAATGGCGTCATTGCAGGCGTCGGCAACGTCGTGGTGTTCGTGCCGCAGATCGCGATGCTGTTCCTGTTCATCGCGGTCCTCGAGGATCTGGGCTACCTGGCGCGCGTGGCCTTCGTGATCGATCGCCTGATGGGCCGCGTCGGGCTGCACGGCAAGGCGTTCGTGCCGATGCTGTCCGGGTTCGCCTGCGCCATCCCGGCGGTCATGGCCACCCGGACCATCGAGAGCCGCCGCGACCGGCTGATCACGATGCTGACGCTGCCGATGATCTCCTGCAGCGC
>WTGR01000552.1 GCA_011523485.1 Acidobacteriota bacterium | reverse complement strand
ACATCGGCGTCAGGCTCTCGCCCCGGCGCGGGTCCATCGGGTGCATCGGCGGCGGCGTATCGGCGGGCGCGGCGGCAATCGTGGTATCGGGCATGGGCGGGCTCCCCGGTTTGGGAATCGAAAGCGCCCCGCCCGGGCGAGGCCGGGACGGGGCGCCGGAATGCGGTGCGGAACGCGGTCAGGCTTGGGCGGGGCCGGCGCGGCTGCGGGCGGCCGCGTCGAGTTCCGGTCCGGACTCCACGATGCGGCCAGCCTGCCTTGCCGCCTCGGCATAGACCGAGATCGGCCAGCGGCCCTCGAACCAGAGGTCCCGCTCGATGCCGAGGCCGAACGGTCCCTGGAAGGACTGAAGCTCCTCGATGCTGAAACTGCCGAGCTCGGGGCAGCCGAAGCCGAGATCGGCCAGGCCGAATCCGACCGACGTGTCGTCGGGGTCCAGCTCCGTCACAAGCCAGGTGCCTGCGCCGGTGGGGTTGAACAGTTTCAGCGGAGGAACGGGATCGCTGTCGGGGGTCCTCCCGTTCGCGAGCAGCGCGTCGCGCAGTTCCGGGGTCACGAGTTCCATGGGCGGACTCCTTGCGGGTTGAAGGGACGGCCAGCGGGGCAGGACGCTCCCGCGACCCGCCCGGCCACCGCCCGCCACGGGCCGGCCTCCACTCCGGCCGGAGCGGGCCGATTCGTGGAACCGATCGGGCGGGAGCGGCGCCGGGCGAGCAGCCGGCTCAGTGCGCCCCGGCGGCCGGCGCCGGCGGGCCGAGATCGACCGCGACCCTGCCGTCCTGCACGGTCACGGTGACCGTGCGGTCGGGCGGCATGAGCCAGAGCAGGTCGGTCCAGACGGCATCGGCGATGGCGCGTTTCTGGACCTCGTCGGCCGGGATTTGCGGTTCGGCGACGGAAACGGTCATGGTGGCGGCCTCCTTGAGATGCGGGCGCCGGACCCGGGTGGATTGCGGCCGGGTCCGGGCCCTGGGGTGGACGGGACGGGCGCGCGGTCAGGGTGCCCGGGCGGCATCGGCGAGACTCACGGTGACGTCGGGCCGGCGGATGCGGATATCGACGGTGCGGTCCTTCGGGCAGAGCCAGAGCAGCTCGCGGCGGACGGCCTCGGCGAGCGAGGTGCGGGCGGCCTCGTCATCGCTGAGGAGCAGACGCGTCGCCAGGTGCAGCGCCGACTCGTCGAAACGCTCCAGTTGGGTTTCCCAGCTGTCCGAATCCGCGTCGTCGGACGGCGAGAAGAACCCGGCGCGCAGCAATTCGGCGAGCGCGTGCGGCTGGAGGGCGCTGTCCACGGTGACCAGCGGCAGGGCGTCCTCGATCCATGACCAAGCCTCGCCCGCGAAGGCGAGATCGGCCGGGAGGTCGAGCGTGGCCGGAGATCCCGACGGCGGGCGAACGGTCAGCTCGATGCGGATCGCTGCAGGCCGGGCCGGCAGGGCCGCGGCACGCAGACCCGGCTGCTCCGGCAGCGGGTAATCGCCGATGGCCATCCACACACCGTCGGCGGCGACCTGGACGGTGATGGCGGTGACCCGGCCGAGCGCGTCGTACCAGTCGTAGCCGTCGAGCCTGCGGTCGGCCTCGAAGAGACGGGATGCGATGCCGGCCCGTTCGGCGGCGCGCCAGAGCGCCTGGGCCTCCGGGGGCTCGGGATCGCAGGCCACGACCAGCGCGTCGTGACCGGCCGGAGCGAGCTTCGGCGGGTCTCGCCAGTCGTTGACGTTCGCCACCGGGGGACGCCAGGGACGCAACATGGCCGGCGGCGGCGCCAGTTCGATGCCGTCCCCGCGCGCCCGCGTCCAGTCCTCGAAGGCGGGGCGCGGCGAGGGCTCGGCCGCCATGGCGCGGTAGATGGCGAGCCGGGCGGCGCCGCGCATCTCGTCGAGGAAGGCGTTCTCGACCGCCTCCTTCCGGGCCGGCAGCACCAGTTCCAGGCCGGGGCAGTCGCCGACATCGGCCCGCACGGTCCAGGTCGCGCCGTGAACCGTCTCGACCGTGGGCAGTCGGACCGGCAGGGTGAGCCCGAAGACGTTGAGGTCGGGGTCGTTGTAGCCGGGATGGCGGTTTCGGAACACGCCGAAGGCGAGGCCGCGCCACGGCTCGGCATGGACGGCGCCGTCGAGGAAGGCGCGGCGGGGCAGCGGTTCCTCACCGGAGGAGTCGGCTTCGGCACGGTTCTCGAAGACGACCGGCAGCGGGTAATGCCGGGCGGCGTTCTCCGCGGCGCTGCGGATCGCGGCGGGGGACTCGGCCGCCTCGAACGAAATCGACGTCCCGTGCGGAAACGGCGCGGCCTCGTCGCAATGGATGGTGGCCTCGGCGTCGCCCAGAAAGTGCTCCGGCGACAGCGAGACGCGCCAGCCGGGCAGGATCTCCCCGCCGGTCGAACGCGGCCTGGACGAGACGATGCAGTAGCGGCGCGCCAGGCTGGCGAAGCCGAAGCCGGCGGCGTCCTCGCGCCGCACCAGGTCGTCGGACCAGCCGTTCTCGCCGAAGCTCAGCAGCACGGCGGGATCGGCGATCCCCTGCCCGTCGTCGGCGATGGTGACGGTGAGCGGCGTCTCGCCGGCCCCGGCCACCGAAATGCGGACGCGCGCGGCACCGGCCCTCCTCGAATTCTGCAATCCCTCCGAGAAGATGTCGGCCAGGGTGCCGCCATAGGTGCGCGTTACCCGCTTGACGGCGCTCTCGTGGATGCGCGCGCGGATCGTCGCCGGGGGCGAATCGGACGTCGGGTTCATGCGGGAACCTCCATGATCGGGGATGAAAGGAAGAACGCCCCGCGCGGTGTCCCGGGCGGGGCGTTCTGTCGGTCGTGCCGGACGGCTACCGGACGCGGCGCAGGAACTCGGGAATCTCCAGCGGATCGCCCGACGCGTCTTGGCCGTTTGCCGGTCCCGGCTCGGTGTCCGCACGGGGCCCGACATGGGC
>WTGR01000303.1 GCA_011523485.1 Acidobacteriota bacterium | reverse complement strand
GAACGGGATCGCCCGGTTCGATGCTCCGAGCGGCGGCATTCAGCTGGACCCCGACACGAGCTACTGGGTGGTGGTCGACGTCACGAGCGGGAACATCACCACGATATGGAAGACCACGACTTCGACCGCCGAGGATGCGGGTGCGGCGGCGGGGTGGAGCGCCGCCACGAGGTCGCGGTGTGGCTCGCCGGGCGCTTTCTCGGCTGGCTGTCGAGCCCGACGCGCCGCTGCTGCCGCTCGGCCTGCGACTGGCGCGCCGACACCCGCCTGCTCGTCTCGCTCGGCCTCTCGCACGCCGCCGCCCGCGACGAGCCGCCGCGTGCGCTGCCCGATGCCGAGCGCCGCGTCACCGAGCTCGCGCTCGCCGGCGTCGTCGATCCGCGATGGGCGGCCGGTGCCGGGAGGGCCGCGCCGTGATCCGCGCGATCCACGCCGCCCCGGCCGGCACCGGCGGGGATGCGCGCCCGCCGGCCCGCCGCCGCCGTCCATCCCCTGCCGGAACGCCCCCCGGAGGCGGAGTTGGGTCCGGTTCGGGCGGGCGCGAGCCGGCCGGAGAGGGCCGCTCGTCTGCGCCCGATCCTGCAACCACGGAGATTTCCATGAACCCCATCGCATCCCCGCCCGAGGCGGCCATCCGGGACATCCCGCTGTGCCGGCTCGCGCTCGCGCCCGAGAACGTGCGCAAGACCCCGCCCGACGAGGCCGCCCAGGTCCAGCTCCAGGCGTCCATCGCCGCCCACGGGCTGCTCAAGAACCTCGTCGCCCGGCCCGACGCGCCGGACGCGGACGGCGTCGAGCGCTTCGCCGTGGTCGCCGGCGGCCGCCGCCTCGCCGCGCTCCAGGCGCTCGCCGAGAGCCTGAACCCCTCCAGGGTTTCCAGGTCCACCGGCCAGCAGAGTGTCCTGAGGCTGGAGCTGGGCGTTGCAGCGCGCGCCGGCGAGCCCGTCACGCTGACTTACAGCGGAACGGAGCTGCGGGCGGCTCCCAGTGCCGGCGGGCGCCGGGCGCCGATGTTCCGGGACTTCCCGGTGACCAACAACACGCCGGGCGGAGCGGGACCGTCGCCGCTGCAGGCGTCGGTGTCGGCGAGGAGTTTGCGGCTGGTCTTCGACGGGGCGCTGGACGGGTCGTCGTTGCCGGCGGGGAACGCCTTCCTGGTCCACACGTCTGACCTGGACGAGGACGGCCTCGAGATCGCGGGCACGGGCACGGCGGCGGTCAGCGGGAACGAGGTGACGGTGCAGCTGGCCGGTGCGGTGCGCGCGGACGAGCTGGCCAGGGTGTCCTACGCGAGGCCGGACACGAACTGGCTGCGGGGCGCCGGCAGCGGCACGCCGGCCGTGCTGTCGTTCGACCGTTTCCGGATCGAGACGGTGGACGAGGGCGACCCGCCGAGGGTGGTCGCCGGCGCGGTCTCCGGCATCGGCGGCGGGCAGTCCAAGGCGGTCCTGTCGTTCAGCGAGGCGCTGGACGGGTCCTCCGTGCCGGCGGCCGGAGACTTCGCGGTGACCATAGGCGCCGGCAACACGGCGGTGACGGTCTCGGCGGCCGCGGTCGAGGGCAGGAACGTGGTGCTCACGCTGGGCAGTGCGATGGCGAGCGGGACGACGGTCGCGGTCAGCTACACGCCCGGGACGAACCCGATCCGGGACGCCGCGGGCAACGCGGCGGCGGGATTCATGCAGGAGCTGACCGCCGGGAGCGCCGGAAGGCCGGCGGTGCAATCCGCGTCCGTGGACGGCGCCCGGGTCGTGCTGACCTATGACAGGCCCCTCGATCCGGGCCAGGTGCCCGGACCGGAGAGGTTCACGCTCCACAACATGCTGGGCTTGGGTGAGACGGTCACCGACCGCACGGAGTACTTCATCGGGATCGCCGCCGTCGGGGTGGAGGGCCAGTCGGTGGTGCTGCACCTGGAACACCCGGTGTTTCCCTGCGTGGGGTACGGGCGCACGGACCACATCGCGTTCACGGTGAGCTACGCGAGGCCCGCCGGGTCCCCCCTGCGGGGCCTGCGCGGCCGGGCGACGGACGAGGCGGACGGGTTCTCCCACGAGGACGTGGCGAACGCGCGGACGGCGAAGCAGTGCAGGAACGGCATCAACCGCGCGAGGACGGGCAGCGTCATCCTGGGCGCCGGGCGGCCGTTCACGAAGGACGCGGCGCCGCGGACCGCGTGGTTCGCGGTGACGGCGTCGGGCGGGCCGGTGACGGTGATGGGGGCCGCCTTCTCCGCGGACGACCCGCGCGAGCTCAAGCTGACGGTCGACCGCGATCTCGCGCCGGGCGAGACGGTGACGGCGAGCTACCGGCGCCCCGAGGGCGCGCGCGGGCTGTGGGACGTGGACGGTCGGCAGCTGGCGGACGTGGTAGACCTGCCGGTGGCGAATGCGGTGGCGCGGCCCGCGAATACCCCCGCCACGGGCGCGCCGAAGATCGTCGGCACGGCGCGGGTGAGCTACGCCGACCCGGCGACGGGGCTTTCGGTCGAGGCGCGGGCGCGGATGCTGGTGTTCCCCTGCACCGGCGCGTTCACGGTGAGCTACGGGAAGCCCGCCGCGTCCCCCCTCCGGGGCCTGCGCTGCACGACGGCGGACGAGGCGGACGGGTTCTCCCACCAGGGCGCGGCGAGCGTGCGGGCGAACAACCGCTGCTCCTCGGGATGGGTGAGCGCGCGGATCGGCAGCGTCATCCTGACGGCCGCGCGGCCGCTTGCGACCGATTCGCCGCCGCAGGCGGCGTGGTTCACGGTCACGGCGTCGGGCGGGCCGGTGACGGTGACCGGGGCGGCATTCTCCCCGGACGACCCGCGCGAGCTGAAGCTGACGCTCGACCGCGACATCGCACCGGGCGAGACAGTGGCGGTGAGCTACACCCGGCCGTGTCAATCGGCTTTGAAGATTGACCCCCTATCGGCGTGCAACACTGACCCCCCT
>WTGR01000527.1 GCA_011523485.1 Acidobacteriota bacterium | reverse complement strand
CTCCCCGTCCCGCTTGTCCCGCAACTGCGACGACACGTGGACCCGGTAGTCGGGGTCGACCCCGATGAGGTGTGCATCGAAGGCGACATGGTGCAGCGCCGACATGCAGATCCGGTTCGGTGAAGGTTGAGCGCACCACCATTCGTGTCCAGACGATAACTCACACGGCAATGCGGGCCATCCGGAGGAGCGATATGGCCGTCGATGAAAAGCACGATCAGCGGCAGTCGCTCGGCCACTGGCTGATAGAGAACATGCCGGGCCTGGGAGAGATCGAGGCGCCACCCCGTCACGAAGAACGGGAATGCCCCGTGCCGTTCGCCGACTGGACGGCGGACGAGTGGGAGGCGTTCGACCGGAAGCACGGGACACGGTCATCGTCCGTTCGACCGGGCGGATCGGCTGTTGACGCCCCCGGTGGTTGACGTCGGCACTCGATGACGTTCACCGGAACGTGCACGACGTGCGTCGTCGGCCGCGTTCTCCACCTGCGCCGGCGTGCCGCCGAGGACCTCGCGTGAAAGCCGGCCGCGGCCATCGAGCAGGCCGAGCCCACCTCGCCCTGGCAGCCGACCCCGGCGCCCCGCGCCCGGCCGTCGGGTCGAACCGGGTTCTCACCGACCTGCCGCGGTGGTACGATCCGGCACCGATGAGCAACGAGTCCGCAGCCCCGAAGCGCCTGCCCCTCGCCCGCGTCCTCGTGGGCGTCGTCGCCGTCGTCGCGCTGGTCGCACTGGGCCGGCAGTTCGGCGTGTTTCTGGACCGGTTCGTCGAATGGGTCGACGGTCTCGGGGCGCTCGGACCGATCGTCTTCATGCTGGGCTACGTCGCCGCCACGGTGGCGTTCATCCCGGGGTCGGTGCTGACCCTGGCCGCCGGCGCGATCTTCGGGCTCGGGCAGGGGGTCGTCTACGTCATGCTCGGCGCCACGACCGGCGCCTCGCTCGCGTTCCTGCTCGCCCGCTTCGTCGCCCGCGAGGCGATTGCCCAGCGGGTGGCCGGCGATCCCCGGTTCGCCGCGATCGATCGCGCCGTCGGACGCGAGGGATTCAAGATCGTCATCCTGCTCCGCCTCTCGCCGGTCTTCCCGTTCAACATGCTGAACTACGGCCTGGGGCTGACGAACGTCCGCTTCATCGACTACGTGGCGGCCTCGATCGGGATGCTGCCCGGCTCGCTCCTCTACACCTACTCCGGCTTCGTGGCCGGCGACATCGTGCGCCTGACCAGCGAGACCGGTCCCGACCGGGGACCCGGCTACTACGCCGTGGTCGTGCTCGGTCTGGCCGCCACGATCGCGGTGACGACCATCGTCACGCGTACTGCGCGGCGCGCCATCCGCGAGGCGACCGGCGAGGCGGAAGCCACGGCCGGCTGACCGTTCGTTTCCCGCACACGTCCCGGCGCAGCTCTATCGGAAGGCGTAGCGGAGGCGCACGCCCGCCCGCCGGGGGGCGAGCACGTTGGCGAAATAGCGGCGCGACCGGAAGCCGTCCTCGGTGACGCCAATCAGATCGGGGGTCTGGCGCACGCCCGTGACCGCGTACTCGTCGAGCAGATTGTCCGCATAGAACGTCAGGATCCAGGCGTCCCTGGAGATCGATGCCGACAGGTTGTGCAGGTCGTAGGCGGGCAGCGTCTCTCCACCGGCGCGCATCCCGATCCTCGTGAGGACGTCGCCGACGTAGCTGTAGCCGTACTGCACGTCGAACGCCACGTCGTCGCCGAGCAGCGTGGCGTAGGAGGCGAGCAGGCTCCCCTGCCGCCGCGGCGCGCCCGAGAGCCGGTCGCCCGCGAAGGCGTCGGCGCCGCCGTCGAGCAGGCCGGGCGAGTCCACGCTCAACTCCGCACGCGTGTACGACCATGAACCCCGGAGCCGCAGCGCGTCGATCACGCTCGCGGCCGACGCCACCTCCAACCCGCGGCTGACGGCGCCGCCGCCGTTCAGCGTGATCGGCTCGGCGCTGAACGGGGTGAGGCCGGCCACCTGGATGTCGGTCCAGTCGACGTGAAACAGCGTGCCGCTGAAGGTGATCCGTTCGTCGGCCCACGAGCGCCGCAGCCCCACTTCGTAGTTGGTGGTGGTGTCCGGCCGGATCAACGCCTGGTCGGCGTAGATGCAACCCGACTGCGGCGGGTCGTTGGCAGGGTCGGCGTCCGTCAGCAGCGCCAGCTCCTCGTCGGTGCAGACCCGGAAGTTGTTGCCGCCGCCGATGCGGTAGCCCGCCGACCGCGTGAAGTAGACGTTCGTCTCGTCGTCGAGCCGGTAGCTGAGGCTGCCCTTGAACAGGACGCCGCTGTCGTCGGACTCGTAGTCGGTGAACGGCGAGTTGTACAGCGGCGTGTACGGGAACTCGGTGAGGTTGCCGGTCGCGATGCCGTAGCCGAACCAGCGCCCCCCGCCCGTCACCCGCCACCGCTCGCCGAGGTCGCGCGAGACCTCGCCGAACAGCGCGCGCTCCTCGACCTCCTGCGTGCCCAGGCTGTAGTACTCGACCGGCTCGGACACGGGGCTGCCGGACAGGATCGGCGTGACGCCGGAGAACGCGGACAGCCCGGGCGCGTACTCGAAGCTGGTCCCGCTGCTGTCGTACCGATTGAAGAAGACGCCGCCGACCCAGCGCCACGGCCCGGCGCCGGTGGAAACCAGGCGCGTCTCCCAGTTGAGCCGCTCCTCGCGCGAGCCCTCGCGCGTGTAGGCGGAAAAGGAGCGGAACCGCGACGTCAGGTCCAGGACCGAGACGCCGGGGTCCATCGCCCGCGCGCGCTCCAGCGCCGGAAACGTGCCGGGCAGCAGGCCCCCGATGCCGAACGCCTGGACAAGCAGATCCGTCTGGTCGCGCTGCCCCTGCGCCGAGTATCGGGAGTAACCGGCCGCCGAGGTCAGCTCCACCGCCCCCGGCCCCCAGGTCAGCTCCAGGCTCAGCAGCTCGTTCTTCCGGT
>WTGR01000246.1 GCA_011523485.1 Acidobacteriota bacterium | reverse complement strand
CTTTTGCTGTCCTCGATACCTGTCGACGATGATCGAGTTGATCCGCAGGCGGTGGGACAACAATCAGCACGTCACCGGATCGGTCGTCGTTCGCTTCACCATCGGGCGCGACGGCGCGATCGACGACGTGGGCGTGGACCGCTCCAGCGGCTACTTCGCTCTCGACACGAGCGCGCAACGCGCCGTACTGCTGACGCGCGCTCTGCCGCCGCTGCCCCGGGACTATCCGGACGATGACCTGCCCGTTCGCCTCACCTTCGAGTATCAGCCATGACCACCAGATCAGCTCTTCGCGTCGCGTCGCTCGTCCTGGCCCTGCCCGCCGCCGGGGCCCTGCTCTTCGCCCAGCAGTCCCCGGATCAGCCATCGGACACACGGTCCGGCGTCGATCTCATCATCGGCGATCGCATCGGCGCGCAGCCGCGCCTCGCCGTCCCCGACTGCCTGGCGCTGACGAGCGACCCGGAGACCCTGGACGCGGCATCGACGATTGCCCAGGTGCTCTTCGACGACCTCGATTTCGAGCGTGAATTCCGGATGGTGGCCCGCGACACCTATCGCACCATTCGGCGCGCTCGCAGCCTGACGGACCTGCCGCTGGATGCCTGGCAGGAGTTGGGCGCGGACGGGGTCGTGAGCTGCTCGGTGCAGCGGCAGCCGGACGGGCAACTGCTGGTCCGGGCGAGGCTGTTCAACGTGCGGTCGCTCGACTCGACCCTCGGCGTCGAGTACACGGGCTCGTACCGCGACGTTCGGCGCTACGCGCACGAGCTGTCCGACGAGATCCACCGCCAGCAACGCGGCCTCGAGGGCATCGCGCGCAGTCATCTGGCCTTCGTTTCCGATCGCGACAGCGAGTCGGTGCTCGGGCTGGTGCCCAATCGGCAGACGAAGGAGATCTACGTATCCGACTACGACGGCGCCAACGTCCGGCGCGTGACCGTCACCCGGTCCCTCAACGTCACGCCGACCTGGACGCCCGATGCCCGCGCGGTCGCGTACACGTCGTACCGCTCCGGGCAGCAGGACATCGTCGTCTCCCACATCTACGAGGGGCGGCTGGAGACGCCGGCCGCCGGCAACGAACGCGAGCACAACTGGCTGCCCGCCTTCTCGCCGGACGGCAGGCAGATCGCCTTCAATTCCAATCGGGACGGGAATCCGGAGCTGTACGTCATGAACGTCGACGGCACGAACCTCCGGCGTCTGACCAATCACCCGGCGATCGATACCAGCCCCACGTGGTCGCCGCTCGGACACCAGATCGCGTTCACGTCGGACCGCACCGGATCGCCGCAGATCTACGTCGTCGGCGTCGACGGCGCCGGTCTCCGCCGCATCACGTTCGAGTCCTATTGCGATCGCCCCACGTGGTCGCCGAGCCCGTACAACGAGATCGCCTATTCGTCGCGCACCGGGCCCGGTCACGACATCAAGGTCGTCGACCTCGCGACGAACGAGGTGCGGCAGCTCACCTTCGGACAGGGCACGAACGAGAGTCCGAGCTACTCGGCCAACGGCCGGCACCTGGTGTTCTCGTCGACGCGCGGGAGCGGCAGCAAGCAGATCTTCGTCATCGGCCGGGACGGACGAGGGCTGCGCCAGATCACCTACATGGGCAACAACGAGATGCCGAGCTGGTCACGGTGACCGCCGCCGGCATGGTCGACGCGACGGAGCCTCCGCTACGGGGGGCGACGCCGGATGAGGGACAGAGATGAACGCATACCAGTCATCGTTGCCGCGCCGCACTCTGGTCGGCGTGGCTCTCGTGGGCCTGCTCGGTGCATCTTGCGTGCGCAACCCGGCGCCCGTCGAACCCGAGCGTCCGGACCCGCCGCCGGGAGCGCGCCAGGTGGCGCCGGTCAGGCCGCAGCCGCCGGCGGTGCGGGATGCTGCGCCGCCCGCGCTGCCGCTGCCGCCTCCGCTGCCGGAAGAGGACATCGCCTCCCGGCCGCTCGAGGAGATCAATCGGGAAGCTCCACTGCAGGCGGTGTTCTTCGGGTACGACAGCAGCGAGCTCGATGCGGCCGGAAGAGCGGTCGTCGAGGCCAATGCCGCCATCCTGGCGCAGAATCCGCTGTGGGTGATCGCGATAGAGGGACACTGCGACTCGCGGGGGACGCCCGAGTACAACCTCGCGCTCGGAGAGCGGCGGGCGTACGCCGTCCGGGATCATCTCGTCAACCTGGGGATCTCGCCCGGTCGGGTGCAGACCATCAGCTACGGCGAGGAGTTCCCTTTCGTGCCGGGCGAGACGGAGGAGGCCTGGGCCGCCAATCGGCGCGCCCACTTCGTCGTCACCGGCCAATGAGAACCCGAAGTCGCATGACGCCCGGCTCACCCGCAGGGTACAGTATCGAACACACCTCGACGAAAGTTCGGGCGGCGCCTGAGACCTTGGCGAAGAACGCGCCTGGTGAGGCTGCGGCCCGATGGGAGATGCTCTCATGACACGCATCGCGGCTGGATTTCTGCTCGTGCTCGCGTTCACGACGACCGCCGCCGTGGCCGCGGACCGCGAGCACGAGCAACTCATGGCGGACATTCGCATGCTGCACGAGCAGTCGATGCGCCTGCATCTGGCGTTCAACGGCATCGTGGAGGCCATCGAGACACTCGCGGCGAATCAGCAGGAGCTCGAAGCGGCGATGCGACGAGCGTTCGCCGACCAGCGGCTGGTGATCGACAACGTGGGTTCCAACACCCGGGTGCTGCGAGAGAAGCTCGACGAGACCAACGTGCGAATCTCTTCGCTCTCGCAGGAAGTCGAAGCGCTGCGTGTCTCGATTCCACCGATGCCGGTTCAGACGACCGGGTTGCCGGAAGATGCGGAGACGGCGCAACCCGACGCGGCGGCGTCCGCGCCGGCCGCTCCCGCGCCGGCCGCTCCCGTGGTCGCCGGCGGCTCGCCGCAGCGGCTGTACAACACGGCCTGGGCCGACTACGCCTCCGGTCAATGGGCCCTGGCGGTGAGCGGTTTCGAGGCGTACGTCTCGACGTATCCACGCTCGGAGATGACCGATGACGCCGCGTTCTACATCGGTGAGACCTATTTCCTGCAGGGCGATTTCCAGGGCGCGGTCGAGGCCTACGAACAGGTCGTGATGAACTATCCGAACGGGGACAAGGTTCCCGAGGCCGCGTACAAGCGGGGGCTGGCGTTCGATCGCCTCGGCGAACCGGACCGCGCCAGGGAGTCGTTCGACCTGGTCGTAACGAACTATCCGGACAGTCGGATGGCCGCTCTGGCACAGCAATTGCTTGACAGATTGAGCCAGTGAACCAACTTTTCGGAAGGACACGGGTGACGGCACCATGGGCAGCGTGAACAAGGTCATTCTCGTTGGCAATCTCGGCCGGGATGCGGAATTGCGCTACACCCCCGGCGGCGCGGCGGTGGCGAACTTCAGTCTCGCCACGACCGAGACCTGGACGGACAAGAACAGCGGGCAACGCCAGGAGCACACCGAGTGGCACCGGGTGGACGTCTGGGGCAAGCAGGCGGAAACCCTGCAGGAATACCTGCTGAAGGGGAGACAGATCTACGTCGAAGGGAGCCTCCGGACACGGCAGTGGGATGATCGCGACGGCAACAAGCGTTACTCGACCGATATCCGGGCCAATCGCGTGGTGTTGCTCGGCAGGGGCGACGGCAGCGGCCGGCGCGCGGAGGGCGGCGGTGACGGCCGGAGTCAGGCGCCGGCCCCATCCGAGCAGGGGGCGCCGGGCGGCGGTCCCGATCTGACCGAAGACGACATTCCTTTCTGAGATCAGCCAGGGCCAGGCGGTTGGGAGTCTGCGCCGCGGAAACGGCGCAGACCTTCTGGTCAGGCTCGATTGGGCGGCAAGCGGAGCCGAAGGCGACTTGTCGGGCCAGGAGCTTGCGCCGCAGAAGGTTTGGCGGCGCTAGGCGTCGGTCGTGCCCTCGCGGCCGTACCGGTCATCGAGCCGCACGACGTCCTCGAGTTCCGGAGTCGACACCTCGAACACGTCGCTGTCGTCGATTGCAGTCATCCGATGCACGGTTCCGGGGGCTATGTGTACCCGGTCTCCCGGCTGCATCTCCCAACTGCGGGTCCGACCCGCCGAGCGGAGCTCGAAGAGCAGCCGCCCGCTCCAGAGCAGCAGGGTCTCTTCCTTGCGGTTGTGGTACTGCAGGCTGAGCGCGTGGCCGGCGCGCACGTGGATCACTTTCCCGACGTAGCGTCCGGTCTTCGCCCAGATCAGCTCGTAGCCCCACGGCTTGTCCACCCTCGTCGCTTCCCCATCGGTCACCGCTGACTCCTCCGACCCGTCAATAGTGCTCGCGGCGCCGGCTCGACGTCGGGATCTTCAACTCTTCACGGTACTTGGCGATCGTCCGCCGCGCCAGCACCAGCCCCTCGTCCTGCAACACGCGCACGATCTTCGAGTCGCTCAACGGCTTCCGCTTGTCCTCCTCGTCGACCATCTTGCGGATACGCTCCTTGACCTGGACCGAAGACACATCGCGACCGTACGCGTTGCTGATGCGGCTGTGGAAGAAGTACTTCATCTCGAACACGCCCTGCGGCGTGTGCATGTACTTGTTCGTCACCACCCGGCTCACCGTCGATTCGTGCATCTCTATGTCGTCCGCGACCTGCCGCAACACGAGCGGCCGCAGATGCGAGATTCCGTGGTCGAGAAAATCCCGCTGGAAGCCGATGATGCTTGTCGCGACCTTGTGAATCGTCCGCTGTCGCTGGTGGACCGACTTGATCAGCCACTTCGCGGATTCCACCTTCTTCTTCACGTACGCGCGCGTCTCCTCCGAGCTCCGGCTGGCCTTGCTCATCATGCGCTGGTACACCGGGCTGATCCGAAGCTGCGGCACGCGGTCGTCGTTCAGCACGACGACGTAGTCGTTCTCGACCTTGATGACCGAGACGTCGGGAATGACGTAGCGTGACTCGACGGGGCTCAACCGACTGCCCGGCTTCGGATCGAGCTGGCGCAGCGCCTCGACGTGCTCCTTGAGGGTCGCGATGCTCATGTCGAGCTTGCGTGCGAGCTCCGGCATCCGGCGATGCTCGAGCAGGTAGAGGTGCTCCCGGACTATCGTTTCGCACGGCGTCCCTGCGAGGCCGCGTTGCTCCATCTGCAACAGGAGGCACTCCCGGAGATCGCGCGCCGCGACACCGACGGGATCGAGCGTCTGCACGCGAGCCAGCACGCGTTCGACCTCGGTGATCGGCCACGGCCCCATCGAGGCGATTTCGTCCAACGACGCGTCCAGGTAGCCGTCCTCGTTCAGGTTGCCGACGATCTCGGACCCAATCTCCCGCAACCGGTCGTCGTCCGTCTGCTCTCCAAGCTGGCGCAGCAGATGGTCGGACAGCGACGTGTCCGTCGACAGGGTGTTCTCTATCGGCGGGAGCTCCTTGACCTCGATCGGCGTGCGGGGGCGATAGCCGTCATCCAGGTAGTCGCCGAAGAACTCGTAGTCCGCATCCTCCCAGGCGTCCTGCTGGTCGGCAGCAGGTTCGGCGTCGCGCGTATCGCTCCGATCCGTGTCGGCCCTTTCAGCCTGCTCGGCGGGTTCCGCGGGTGCACTGTCGTCCGGAATCTCCTCCAGTACCGGGTTCTCGACGACTTCCTGGTTTATGTAGTCCACCAGCTCGACCGTCGGCATCGGCAGCAGCTTGATTGCCTGCTGCAGCGACGGCGTGAGAATGAGCTTCTGCGACAGCCGGGTCTGGAGCTTCTGCTGAATGGCCATCGATGCCTGGGCGGCCGGGGGAACACCTTCTTCGATCTTAGTCCAAACGAAATCCCGCGCCCAGATAGATGCGCTTGACCTCTTCGTCGCCTGCCAGCTCCTGGGGCGTCCCGCTCCTGAACACGCCGCCATCGTGAATGATGTAGGCGCGGTCGGTGATCCGCAGCGTCTCGCGTACGTTGTGATCCGTCATCAGAACCCCGATCCCGCGTTCCTTCAGGTGAAAGATGATCGCCTGGATGTCGCTCACGGCAATCGGGTCGATCCCGGCGAAGGGCTCGTCGAGGAGCATGAAGGAGGGCGACATCACGAGCGCCCGGGTAATTTCGACGCGGCGCCGCTCGCCGCCGGACAGCGAGTGCGCCCGCGCCGCCGCCAGCGGCGTCAGGTTGAGCTCCGCCAGCAGCTCGGCCGCCCGGCGGCGCCGTTCGGCGCGCGAGAGCTTCAGCGTCTCGAGGATCGCCAGGACGTTCTGCTCCACCGTGAGCCCGCGAAAGACGGACGGCTCCTGCGGGAGATAGCCGATCCCCTGCTTGGCCCTGACGTACATGGGATCGTCGGTGATGTCCTGCCCGTCGAGCACCACGCGGCCGGAATCGGGCGCCGTGAGCCCGACCACCATGTAGAAGGTCGTCGTCTTGCCGGCGCCGTTCGGTCCCAGCAGTCCGACCACCTCGCCGGGGCGCACATCCAGGCTGACGTCGCGCACGACGGTTCGCCTGCCGTACGACTTCGTCAGCGCGAGCGTCTTGAGGAGAGCCATGATTCGGACGCTTCGATGCGCTGGAAGCCGGTCACGCTAGCGACAACTCGCGCTCGTGGACGCGGTCCGCTCGGCGGACTGCCCGTCGGCGGATATCGATTCCCCATTCGCGTAGAACGTCACGGTCCGTCCGGTCGTTTCTCGACACCCGTCCTCCATCTCTTCGACGACCCGAACCGGATCGCCGGTCAGGTCGTAGCGGCCCTCGCCGTCGTCGTACGCCAGCGAGTCGCCGGTCACGCTGCGGGCGTCCAGCTCGAGCGCAACTTCCCCGTCGGCCTCGATCCGAGCCAGCGTGCGAGCGTCGTCGTGGAGGAACAGCTCGATGCCATCACTGCCGAGGACGAACCCCGGGCTGCTCAGCAGGGCGTTCGTCGTGTAGGTGGCCCGGCGGCTCCGATTGTCGAAGAACAGCGTCCCCGCACGGCCCTCGGTGGTCGTTTCCACGACGTCGTCGACCGTCTCGTCGTTCTGCAGCATGGTCGTGCGCGTGCGCACGGATCCCTCGGCGGAGATGTCTCCCGTCGCCTCGTCGAGGAGCACGGTCTGGCCCCGGAACTCGGTGGATCCCTGCCACAACCGGGCGCCGTCCGAATACGTCGCCAGGGACTCCGCGGCGTCGTAGACGAACCGCCCCGCCACGACGTGTATCGGCGGCCCCGCGGCGAAAAGCCCGGGGCGCACGGTGGTGGACGAGCCGTCAGCCTCCGCGGCGGCCAACACGCCCTTGACGTCGCGGATCGCCTCGATGTTCGGTCCGTCGAGACCGATGGCAATCGTCTCCGCCTGCACGAATCCGCGCTGGTCGTCCAGGCGTGGCGTTCGATCCGCTGCGTCCGACACGAGCAGTGTGAACAGCGCGGCGTCCGGCGCATAGCTCGCCTCATCGGCCTCTGCCCCGATACGTCCGGACTCCAGCCTGACATTTCCGACGAAACGCGTCTGCGCCAATTGCGCGAGCCCCTCCGACAGGACGGATTCCATCCGATCCGCCCGCATGATGCGGTCGTCCGCACCGGCCGCCGGTGGTGCGTCGGATTCCCGCATCTCGACGTTCCCGTCGAACACCGCGAGCAGACCGCTTCCCGGCGCACCGCCTCCCGCGGGCACCTCGACGCCGGTCGCAACGACGCCGGCCGGCGGCGCCTCGCCGCCGGGTGCGACGCCGCCCGTGGGCGTGGTCGAGGGAAGGGACGGCTCGACCGCGAGGGGCGATGTCGACTCCCCCTGGCCGGCATCCCGGCCGATCGCCAGAGTCTGCGCCCGAATGCGACGGACGGAGCCCTCCCGTGCGGGAAACTCGAGCGTCACGCCTCCCCGCGCCTGCAACTCGTCCACTGCCGCGCCGCCCCTCGGCAGCGCCACGTCCATCGCGCGTCCGGCAATCGTCAATCCACTTGCGCCGGCCGGATCGCCGAAAAGCTCGATACGCGCCCCCCCGTCCAGCGCCACCCGCTCGGGCGCACCGCCGCCGTAGTCGACGGCGATCTCCGGCGCCGACAGATCGCGGAGCCGTCCCGGTCCCGCGTGGCCTCCCAGAATCCGGGAGCCGCCGCTCAGGACCGCGCGCTCGAGCTCGCCGTCCCGGTAGGAGACGCCAATCCTCTCGGCGGACATCTCCCGAAGATCGGATTCCCCGCCGTCCCGACCGAGCACGCTCGCGTTTCCGGTCAACTCGATCACGTCGAGGCGCGACGCGTCGGGATCGAAACGAACGACCACCTCGTCCGATCGCATGCGGCGCTCGCCCGCTTCGACCGTGACGGCGTCCCTGAACCGCATGAGCCCGGCGATCCGATCCACCTCGGCGTTGCCCGAAGCGATCCGGACACCGGGCGCGTCGCCCCCCGTTCCGAGCCGCAACTCGACGACCGCCCGCCGATCGAGATGCACGAGGCCGCGGCGCCGATCGTAGCGCGCGGCGTCACCGGCCAGGCGCATCCAGCCCTGCTCGAAAGCCGCGGGCTCGGGCATCGCGACGAGGCCGGTGGCATCGGAATAGGATGCCTCCGAGGTGCTGCCGGTGAGCCCGTCTCCCGTCTCGATCGTCACCGTGCCGGACAGCCGCCACTCGCCCGTCTCCTCGACGCCTGACGCTTCGCCGCTGCGAATCCGGAAGTCGGTTCGATCCTCGCCGGCGGGCACGATCACTTCGACGCCGACCAGCCGGGCGGAGCCGTCGTCGTAGGCGAACTGCCGATCCGCCACGATCACCGAGCCGTCGCCGAGCGTGATGCGCGCACCACGGCTCGCGATCACGGCCCGCGGGTCGGCCGGGGCGCCCGCGGGCGCGGCGGGCGGAGCGGTCCGGTCCGGCATGCTGTACAGCAACGTGATGCCGAACGTCACCGCGAAGGACGCGAGCGCTACCCGCGCAGGACGTTGCCACGATGCCATCGTCTTCTCACTCTAGCCCGACCGCGTCGGCAACGCGCAACTGGATGAAGTCGTTTCCCTTGTACGTGCTCCGGTCGAGCGAGAACGCCAGGCTCAGCCGGGCGCGGTGCCGCTCGAGGACGGCGGCTCTGGGGGCCGCTCTCCAGGCGACGGCCGGAAACGCCGCGCGTCCCTGCCGGATCGTCATGCGGAGGTGGTTCTGCTTCATCGTGTGGGGCCCCTCCGAAACCTCTACCGGCTCGGCCTGGAACACGGGCCGCAGATTTCCTCTGCCAAACGGTTCCAGCTCGGCCAGATCTCGAAGCAGCCCCTCGCGCACGTCCGTGAGCGCCAACGGGGCATCCACGGTCAGCCGCGGCACGAGATCCCGCGGATCGAGCCTCTCGTTGGCGTAGGCGGCCAGCCTGCGCCGCATTTCCTTCAGGCGCCCCGACTCGATCGCCATGCCGGCCGCCTGCTTGTGCCCCCCGAAGCGCACGAACAGGTCGGCGCTGTGCTCCAGCGCGGCGAGGAGATCGAATCCCGGAATGCTCCTGCCCGAGCCGTGCGCTTCATCCCCGTCCACCGACAGCACGATTGCCGGCCGGCCGAACGTCTCGACGAGCTTCGACGCCACGATGCCGATCACGCCGCGGTGCCAGCCGTCGGCCCACACCACCAGCAGGTTCTGCGCGCCGATGTCCGGATCGCGTTCGATGACCCTGCGGGCATCGGCCACGATCGCGCTCTCCTCTTCGCGCCGCCGCGCGTTCTCGGCGTCCAGTGAACCGGCCAGCTCCCGTGCCTCTCCTGCCGCCGCGGCGCCCGTCGCCAGCAGGAGCCGGGCCGCGAGATCCGCCGAGCTCATGCGGCCGGCCGCGTTGATGCGCGGCGCCACCTGGAACGCCACGTCGTCGCTGGCGATCCTGCGCCCCCTCAGTCCGCTCGCCTCCAGCAACGCCTGCAGCCCGACCGTGTGGGGCCCCGCTGACAGGCGATCGAGCCCGACCCGGGCCAGAACGCGGTTCTCGCCCCGCAGCGGCACCGCGTCGGCAAGCGTACCGATGGCCGCCAGCTTGACGAAGCCCTGCAGCCAGGGCGTGCGGCCGGTACGCCGGCACAGCGCCTGCACGAGCTTGAACGTCACGCCGACTCCGGCCAGATCCTTGTCCGGGTAGGGGCAGTCCGGACGGCGCGGATTCAGCACCGCGAACGCCGGCGGAATGGCCGCGTCCGGCTCGTGGTGGTCCGTGACGATCAGATCGAGACCCAGCTCGCCGGCGCGCTTCGCCGCGTCCATGCTGCGAATGCCGCAGTCCACCGACACCATGACCCGAATACCCTGCGCATGCAGACGCTCGACCGTCTCGGCATGCAGCCCGTAGCCGTCCTGCAGGCGCTCGGGGATGAAATGCGTCACGTCACCCTCCAGAAGCTCGAGGGTGCGCCGCAGCATGACGGTGGAGCTGACCCCATCGGCATCGTAGTCGCCGTGCACCGCGATCGGTTCGCGTCGCGCCACGGCGCGGAGGAGCCGATCGACGGCGCGGTCGAGGTCCGCAAGACGAGACGGGTCGTGCAGGTCGTCGAGGCTGGGGTGCAGGAACCGGCGCGCCGCGTCCGGGTCCGAGACGCCGCGCTGGACGAGCAGACGGGCTACGAGCGGGTGCACCGACAGCTCCCGGCGGAGTCGTTCCACCGCCGGGACGTCGCACTCCACGTGGCGCCAGATCGCCCCCCGCAGCGCCGTCTCATCGCGCACGGCAAAGGCTCCTGGCGCCCCGAAACGACTCGCTGGCTCGCCGTTTCGGCCCATCCCCCCAACTCCATGACCCTGCGCCGCGGCACTTCGCTGCGCTGCGTTCTGCGGCGCAGACTCCTAGCCCCACGAGAGGGCGCCCTTTCCACACACCTTCTCGACGTCCTCCGCCAGTCGATCCGACGGCTGCACGCGGACGCGATTCAGGCGCGCGCGCACCCGCAGCGGCGGGCTCTGGCCGCGGAGCTCGATCTCCAGGGCGACGCGTCCGTTGCCGGGATGGCGGCCGAAGACGTTCCTGAGGGCCTCCAGGGTGCCCCGGTCCGCCGGCGGGGCCGCGAGGCGAATCGCCAGCGGCCGACCGGCGGCGCTCAGCAGGGCGTCCACCGGGCGCACCTCGCTCACCATCAGCCGGGCCGTGTCCTCGTCGATTTCCAGCTTGCCGTTGACGGTGACCAGGGCGTCCACGTCCAGCAGCCGGCCGTACTTGCGGAATGCCTCCGGAAAGACGACCGCTTCGAGGCGTCCCCCGCGGTCCTCGACGGTGACCACCGCCATCGGATCGCCCTTCTTCGTCTTCAGGTCCCGCCGCTGGCTGACGATGCCGGCGACCGTGGCCGATGCCGCGGGCTGGTCCAGCGTCTCTATCGCCCGCACACCGGCCCGGTCCAGCTCCCTGCGAAACCGATCGATGGGGTGGCCGCTGAGGTACAGGCCGAGCGCCTCCTTCTCGAACGCGAGCTGCTCGCCCTCGGTCCACGACGGCACGTCCGGCAGCCGCATCGCGGTTCCGTCCGCCTGAAGGGCTTCCGATTCTCCGAACAGCTCGTGCTGCCCGCGGTCGCGGTTCCGCTGGCGCCGGCTGCCGTGCTCGATCGCGCCGTCGACCGCCGCGAGAAGCTGCGCCGAACGCCGGCGCCGGTCGGCGCCGTTGCCACTCGCTGCGTCGTCTCCGCAGAGGCCGTCGAACGCGCCCGCCTTGACGAGGCTCTCCAGGACCCGCTTGTTGACCAGCCGCAGGTCCACGTCCTCGCACAGTCGGTTCAGCGACGTGAGCCGCCCGGACTCCCGGCGCGCCGCCAGAATCGATTCGACCGCGCCGTCGCCGACGTTCTTGATCGCGCCGAGCCCGAACCGGACGCCCGCCGGCGTCACGGTGAACGCCCATTCGCTCTCGTTGACGTCGGGGGGCAGGACGCTCACCCCGAGATCCCGGCATTCGCCCAGGTACAGCGCGACCTTGTCGGTGTTCTGCCGCTCGATCGTCAGCAGCGCGGCCATGAAGCACGCCGGGTGGTTCGCTTTCAGGTACGCGGTCTGGTAGGCGAGGAGCGCGTATGCCGCCGAATGGCTCTTGTTGAACCCGTAGCCGGCGAAGTACTCCATCAGGTCCCAGATCTTCCTGGCGACTTCCGCGGCGAGACCCCGCTCGACGGCACCGGTCAGGAACTTCTCGCGCTGGGCTTCCATCACCGACGCGATCTTCTTGCCCATCGCCTTGCGCAGCACGTCGGCCTCGCCCATCGTGAAGCCGGCCAGGTCGCTGGCGATGCGCATGACCTGCTCCTGGTAGGCGATCACGCCGTAGGTGCCGTGCAGAATCGGCTCGAGCTTCGGCGTGTCGTACTCGATCTCCTCCTTGCCGTCCTTGCGGTCGATGAAGGTGTCGATGACCCCGGCGCCGAGCGGGCCCGGGCGGTAGAGCGCGTTCAGGGCGATGAGGTCCTCGAACCGCTGCGGCTTGGCCTTGCGCAGCGTCTCGCGCATGCCGGAGCTCTCGAACTGGAAGATGCCGAGCGTCTGCCCGCTGCCGAACAG
>WTGR01000357.1:8340-12462 GCA_011523485.1 Acidobacteriota bacterium | reverse complement strand
GCCGGGCTGCCCGAGGTGCTGACCGCCATCTCCTGGCTCAGCGCCTGGTTGTTGTAGTTCATGATCCGGCCGTCGCCCAGCTCGGCGTTGACCATCATGCCGTCGACCTGCATGACGGAGTGGTCGGAGTTGGCGCCGTGCGAGATCATCTGCACCTGCTCCATCATCTGGGCGCCGCCGACGTCCGGGATGGTCAGGCGCACCCCCTGCGCCAGGTAGCCGATCGACTGCGTGTTGCGCGGCGTCGGCAGCGCGTCGATGGTGTCGCGCTGCAGGACCTCGGTCCGCGCCGCGCTCTGCACGTCCACCACCGGGGCTTCACCCGAGACCGTGACGGTCTCCTCGAGCGCCCCGACCGACAGCGCGCCGTTGACCGTCATCGTGAAGTTCGCCTGCAGCTCCAGGCCTTCCTGCACGAAGGTCGAGAAGCCCGGCAGGCTCATCGTGACGGTGTAGGTGCCGGGGCGCAGGTCGATGACGGTGTAGCGGCCGGTGCCGTCGGAGATCGCGACACGGCTCCCCTCGATCAGTGCCGGACTGGAGACTTCCACGGTGACGCCGGGCAGGACGCCCCCGGTGTTGTCGCTGACCTCGCCGGTGATCGAGCTCTGGGCGAGCGCCGCGGGAGCCAGGGCCAGGACGATGAACGCGGCCAACGCGCCGCGCGCGCACTTGACGACTGTCATCTCTCCTCCTCGTGGATGCGGTTGCGCGAACGTCGATATCTCCGTCATGAACGCCTGCCATCACGCAGAGCGGTCGATGAACGACGGAAAGCGACGACGACAACGACAGACGAGTTCGGACGACGACGGACGCCGAGGCGGACGATGCGCTATCGCGCCAAGCGTAGCACCTGAGGGCAGAAGATCAAGCCTCCTCCGATCTCGGATGATGGAACATAAGAATGTTACTCATGAGACTGCTAATCCTGAGCATGGTATTCTTGGCCAGTGCGTCGATTCGTCAACCGCGTAAACGAGCTGGCCCTGCTCGAACGGCTCGCGGCGTCGGACCGGCGGGAGCTGCTCGTGATCTACGGGCGGCGCAGACTGGGCAAGACGGCGCTCTTGCGGCAGTTCGGCGCCGGCACGCCGCTTCTGTTCTTCGCGTGCCCGCTCAGCACTGCGCCGGAAGCGCTGCGATTGTTCACGCGCGAGCTGGCGCGTAGGTTCGACGATTCCTTGCTGGCGCGCACCCGGTTCTCCGGCTGGAGCGAAGCCGTCGAGTACGCGGTGGAGCGTTGCGGCCGCCGGGGGATCCCGCTGGTCCTCGACGAGTTGCCCTATCTTCAGCGCAGTGTTCCGGGCATCGACTCGCTGCTGCAGCACGCCTGGGACGGCCACGACGGTGCGGTCAAGCTCTTCCTGACCGGGTCTTCCTTCTCGGTGCTGGACGCCGCGGTGACGGACCCCCGGGCGCCGCTCTACGGGCGCCGCACGGCGCAGCTCGAAGTGCAGCCGATGTCCTTCGACGAAGTTGCCGACTTCCATCCCGGCTGGTCGTTCGAACGCCGCGCCGTCGCCTACGGCCTCTTCGGCGGCGTGCCGGCCTATGCCGAGCAGGTCGCGCGTCACGAGTCCCCGGGCGAGGCGGCGCATGCTCTCGCGCTGTCGCCGGCCGGGCCGCTGTATGCCGAGCCCGAGTTCCTCGTCCGGGAGGAGCTCCGCGATCCGGGCGCCTACTTCGCCATCCTGCATGGTCTGGCAGCGGGGAAGACCCGCCCGAACGAGATCGCCCAGGACGCCGGGATCGCCCACGCCAGCGTCGGCAAGTACCTCGACACGCTGCGGCGCCTGCGCTTCGTCCTGCGCGAGACGCCGGTGACCGAGCCCAGGCCGGAACGCTCGCGCCGGAGCCTGTACCGCCTCGCCGACCCGTTCCTGCGCTTCTGGTTCCGGTATGTCTACCCCAACCGCTCTGCCCTGGAGGCCGGCCGGAGCCGGCAGGTGCTGGAGTCGGTCGTGCTTCCCGACCTGGACACGTTCATGGGCCCGCCCTACGAGGACATCTGCCGCCAGCACCTGATCGGGAACTGGCGACGCCTGCTCGGCTGGCAGCCGTTGCGGGTCGGCCGCTACTGGGATGCGCGGACCGAGATCGATCTGGTGGCCGTCGACGCGGCCGGCGAACGCGCCGCGTTCGTCGAGTGCAAGTGGGGAAGCGCCGTCGACGTGGCGCGCGTCGTGCGCCGGCTGCGGGAGAAGGCGCGCACCGTCGCTCCGTTCGCGGCCATGTCGCACCGCTACCTGGTCATCAGCCGAACCGACGCCGACGACGAGCACCACGTCCGGCTGGCGTGATCCGCGAAGATACGGAGCAAAGAAAAGGGCCGGTGGGGAGGTCCCCCACCGGCCCGGAGAAACGGCTCAGCCTCGAGCCGAACGTCGATCTACCAGTTCACCTGGAACGCCATGCGCAGCAGGCGGCCCTGCAGGAGGCGCGTCGGCCGGCCCCAGGCGCCGCCGTACGACTCGGTCTCGTCGACGACCACGGCCTTGTTCATCAGGTTGTAGATGTCGGCCTGCACGGACGACTCGATGCCGCCGAAGCGGAAGATCCGGCGCAGGGCGATGTCCACCTGCGTCCAGTAGGGCAGGAAGTTGGTGCCCGGCTGGAACAACTGGACCGTCGGACGCGACGTCGGCGCGCCGTGCGGGATGTAGGCGTTCGGCACCGACCAGGTCAGCTCGCGCTCGCCGCCGGAGTAGGCCTGGATCGAGCCGCTGAACTCGAAGTCGCCCGGCAGCGGATAGGCGCCGAACAGCTTGAAGTCGTGGCGGAACGGCATCCCCAGCTCGCTCTGGTTGCAGAAGCGGCCGCCGCGGACGATGCCTTCGTCGGCGCCGCGGATCGGATCCTCGATGCTGACGCCGTTGGGGTTCACGACCAGGCCGCAGGTGTCCTGGATGTGCTGGCTCGCGGTCCACCCGCCGAAGACGTTGCCGCCGTTCGGCAGGCGGGCGTTCATGCTCACCTCGAATCCGTTGTAGTAGTTGCGGTTGATGTCCGAGGTGACGTCGAGGTTGTTGACCAGTCCGCGGTAGGCCGGATCGAGGTCGAACGCCAGGAAAGGCTGCTGCGAGAGCTGGATGTTCTGTCCGAGCCCCCGGAGACGGGCGAGGTGGCCGTCCGGATCGTCGAAGTTCACCGCGAACGGAATCCAGCTTCCGCACGGCACGCCCGCCTGCGCGTTCAGGAAGTCGCACGTCTGAAGCAACGTGTTGCTCCGCGACTCGATGTCGCCGAACACGCGGCGGTACCAGCCGACGTTCAGCGACACGCGCGGCAGCAGCTCGTGCTGGATGCCGGCGTTGTACTCCCAGTTGTATTCGCGCTGCAGGTTGGGGTCGGCCATCGAGGACGGAATCGCGACGCCGCCCTCACGGAACACGGTGCTGTTGCCGACCAGACCGATCTCGTGGTCCTGCACGATGCCGTCGTAGTTCGTGCTCAGGTAGAAGTCCGGCGACGCCGGCAGGCCCGCCAGGTCGGCCGCGGTGGCGCAGGCGCTACGCGGGTCGCCGTCGAGGCCGGTCTGGTGCACCGACGGCTTCATGACGCAGTCGAACCAGGGGCGCCGGTCGCTGACCTCGCGGTAGGGCGAGTAGCGCTCGGCGTGGCCGCTGGCGTACGGCCGCATGTACTTGTTCATCGAGAACTTCAGCGCCGTCCGCGCATCGCCGAACAGGTCGTACGTGGCGCTGAACCGCGGGGCGATGTCGTTCCAGTAGGGTGTCGCCGGAATCTCCGGGGCCGCCCGCTGGCTGATGAAGCGGCCGCCCTGCAGGTTGCCGCCGGTGCGGAACGTGTTGATGAGCGACTCGAAGTGGTCGTAGCGCACGCCGGCGTTGATCGTCAGCCGGTCGAGCGTCCACGTGTCCTGCACGTAGAAGCCGCGATCCGCTCGCACCGTGGTGTTCCAGCTCGTCGGGTAGTTGAGCGCGTCGATCCCGTGCCGGGCCTCGCACGGCACGGACGGATCGGGATCGCACGGCACCGGCAGCCCGTTGCGCGGGCGCATGTTGAGGTGGCCCAGCCGGTTGCGGGTGTCGCCGTCGTTGCCGAACGACCACTGCACGCCCACCTTGAAGTTGTGCGAGCCGGTGACGTACGACAGCG
>WTGR01000357.1:0-8240 GCA_011523485.1 Acidobacteriota bacterium | reverse complement strand
GGCTGGCTGGCGATGAGCAGCCGCTCGTAGACCTGCGAGTAGCCCACCTCGAGCAGCGCGCGGCTGCTGATGGTGGAGGTCCACTTCGCCTGGAACGTGTGGTAGTTCGCCTGGCCCGGGTCGCGGAAGCCGGCCGCCTGGATCGGCTCGCGGGTGGCCGAGAACTCGCGCTTCTTCCACTTGAAGATGCGGTCGAGGTACGCGGACACCTTGTTGCGCTGCGAGACCTGCGACGTCAGCCGCAGCAGGGCGCTGCGGACGTGCTGCTCCGCGACCGCCCGCTCGGCGGAAGCTATCGCCGGGTGGTCCCCGACGCAGCCGATGCTCTTGTTCGGGTCCTCGCAGGTGATCCTCGCGCCGCGCTTGAAGTAGTCCTGGATGACGTCCGGGCCCACGTCGGTGCGCAGGGTCGGCTGGAACGCGCCCGCGAAGAGCTCGTCGACCGAGATGGCGCGGGCCGACGTGAAGTACCACAGCTTGTCCTGCAGGATCGGGCCGCCGAGCGCCGGGTTGATGTCGTGGATGTTGGTGACGCCCTGGTTCGAGGTCAGCCCGAGGTCCTGGATCTGCTGCGTGAAGTTGTCGGCCTGCCAGCTCTCGTTCAGCGTGAAGCCCATGTAGTTCGTGCCGCTGAGCTGGTTGCCGCCGTCCTTCGGGATCATGTTCAGGCGCAGGCCGCCCGCCGCCACCTCGGCGTTGTTGCCGGAGGTGGTCATCGCCATCTCCTGGCTCAGCGCCTGGTTGTTGTAGTTCATGATCAGGCCGTCGCCCATCTGCGAGTTGACGATCATGCCGTCGACCTGCATCGTCGTGTGGCGCGGGGTGGCCCCGTGCACCGACATGCGGACCTGTTCCATCATCTGCGCCCCGCCGACGTCCGGCCGGGTCAGCCGCACGCCTTGCGCGAGGTAGCCGATGGACTGCGTGTTGCGCGGGGTCGGCAGCGCGTCGATGACGTCGCGCTGGATGACCTCGGTCCGCGCCGCGCTCTGCACGTCGACGATGGGCGCCTCGCCGGAGACCGTGACGGTCTCCTCGAGGGCGCCGACCGACAGCGCGCCGTTGATGGTGACGTTGGTCGACGCCTGGACCTCGATGCCCTCCTGCACGAAGGTCGAGAAGCCGGGCAGCGTCATGGTGACGCTGTAGATGCCCGGGCGCAGGTCGATGATGTTGTAGCGGCCGGTGCCGTCGGTGATCGCGAGGCGCGAGCCCTCGATCAGGGCCGGGCTGGCCGCTTCCACGGTGACGCCCGGCAGGACGCCGCCCGTGTTGTCGGTGACTTCGCCCGTCAACGCGCTCTGGGCGAGAGCGCCCGCCGGCAACAGCACCACGGCCGTCCCGACGAGCAACGATTTCACAAGTCGCATAACGAGTGTGTCCTCCTCTTGTGGTGCGGGACTGCCGGCGTCATGCCGGCGATGAACGCACGCGAGACGGCGCAGTATACAGCAATTGTCGTGCCGAAGTGCGGAGCAGGGCGGCGTCGCTCGGCGGAGTGGACCGATTGCCCTGTTTACGGTCCTGTCCTTGGGGTCCTGCGCCGTGGCCGGTAGGGCGCCGTCGATCGAGGATATTCGGTTCCCTGGATTCTGATCCACGGATCCGGATCCCGCTGGCACTCGGCTGTCAGGGTTGCGGTCCTCCCAGCGGCGCGCGGGACGGTCGGTTCCGCTCGTAGAGGCCGAGCACGCCGGACATCGCGCGGGCGACCTCCGGGTACCCCGCCGCTTCGGCGGCCGCGATCGCCCGGCGCTGGCGTTCGGCCGCCTCGGCGTACCGGCCCGCTTCGGCGAGCGCCATCGCCACGGTCTCGTCCAGGGTCGGGTTGGGGGGCGCCCGGAGGAGCGGCTCGACGAGCGCGATCGCCCGGCGGCCGTCGCGGGCGCCGGGGTCCGGCGCGGCGGCGAGCACGCGGATCAGCAGGTTGGTCAGTGCGGGGTGTCCGGGGTGGACGGTGCGCGCTTCGTCCAGGCGCTCGCGCGCCTCCCGGTAGCGGCCGAGCTGGACCAGCAGCATCCCCCGCGCCAGCCAGACGTCGGCGAATCCGGGTGCGATTTCGACCGCCCGGTCCAGCTCGGCCAGCGCGTCCTCCGCGCGTCCGGCGGCGCGATACGCATCCACCAGTCCGAGCCGCGCCTCCAGGTAGTCCGGATCGTGCCGGACCGCTGCCGTGAAGTGCCCGACGGCCTCGGCCTGCCGGCCGCCCATGCTCGCCAGCGTTCCCAGGCCGGCATGGGCCCGGGCCTGCGTGGAGTCCAGGCGTAGCGCCGACTCGAACTGCTCGGCGGCGCCGTCGGCATCGCCGGTGGCGAAGAGGGCGGTTCCGAGTTGCTGGCGCAACGATGCGTCGTCCGGCGTTTCCGCGATTCCCTCCCTGAATATCTCGACCGCGTCGGCGGCGCGGCCGTCCTGCATCGCCGCGACGCCGCGGGTCTCGTAGTTGCGCGGGCTTCGCAGCAGGGCCCCGTACGCCCGCATGAGCGGGTCCGGCGGCTCCGGCGGGTCGCCGCCGCGCTGGTTCAGGTGCTCCTCGGCCAGTTCCGGCCGCCCCGCGTCGCGGTACGCCGTCGCCAGGTTGTAGTGGATGTCCCAGGCCGCGGGCCCGACCGCGAGTGCGCGCTCCAGGTACTCGATGGCCCGCGCGGTCGCGCCTTGCGCCAGCGCCGCGCGGCCGATGCCGGACAGCGCCGGCGCGGACGCCGGGTCGATCGCCAGCGCCTGCTCGAAGAGCGGCTCCGCGTCCTCCGCACGGCCCTCGTCGAGATACAGCTCGCCGAGGCGAACGAGCGCCGCGACGTAGGTCGGATCGAGCTCGACGGCGTGCTCGAAGAGCTCGACGGCGCGCGGCTGATCGCCGGTCGTCCGGTAGAGCTGCCCGAGGTAGTACGGCCACCGCATGCGCCGCGGCGCGAGCGCCCGTGCGTGACCCAACGCGATCTCGGCGGCCTCGTAGAAGCGGGTGGCCATGAGGATGAGCCCGAGCTCGCCGTAGGCGTTTCCGCGGGCGATCGCCGTGCCGGACTCCTCGGCGCGCCGCAGGGCGTCGTGCCGCTGCCGTACCTGTTCCCGGACCGCCTCCGGAAGCCCGGAGAGGTCGGGCATGACGAACGGCGGCGGGGCCGCCACGCCGGCGCCGCCGGCGGGCGGGGGCGTCTCGTCAGCGGGCGCGCAGCCGCCGCTCAGGACGAGGAGGCCCACGAGGGCGCACGCGGCCGGCGACCTTCGCAGCCCGCAAGTCATTGCGGCCGGCCTCCTCCCTGTTGCAGCGTCGTGTAGCGGTCGATCGCCGGGTCCGTCCATTCTTCGACCTCGCCGTCCGGCCAGAACACGCGCACGAGCGAGACGGCGGCCGACGCGCCGAGGCCGAGCAGCACCCGGGGATCGTTCGCGGACGCGAAGCTGCCGTCGGCGCGGGCGCGGCGCCGGCGCGTCGTGCCGTCGGGAAGCACCGCCTCCACGCGCGCTCCGAGCATGTCTCTGCGGGGATTGGCGCCCACGAGCCGCAGGCCCAGCCAGTGGCCGCGGTTGCCGACCTGGTTCAGCAGCAGCCGCACGCGGCCGGCCGCGTTGGCCACCAGCACATCCGTGTCCCCGTCGTTGTCGACGTCGCCGAAGGCGGCGCCGCGGCTCACTTCCGACAGCTCGAACACGGAGCCGGCGCGGCCGGTGGCCGCCTCGAACCCGGCGCCGCCCGTGTTGCGGAACACCTGGTTGCGCTGGTCGAGCGCGAACGGGTTGTCCGGTCCGAACGTTTCGAAGTTCAGTACGACCGCGCCGTTCACCGCGACGACGTCGAGCCAGCCGTCGTTGTCGATGTCGATCCAGGCCGTTCCGAAGCCGGTGTACGGCAGGCTCGGGGCGCGGATGCCGAGCGCGGCGCTCCTGTCCCGGAACAGGCCGCCGCCGTCGTTCACGTACAGGGTGCTGCCCTGGCCGGCCAGCTCCGTGATGAAGAGGTCCTCGTCGCCGTCGTTGTCGAAATCGCCGGCGTCGACCCCCATGTCGGCCTTGGCGTTGCCGCCCGCGCCGAGCGCCGCTCCCGCCGACAGCGCGCGGTTGCGGAAGGTGCCGTCGCCCCGGTTCATCCACAACTGGTTCTCGCGCTGATCGTTGGCGACGAAAAGGTCGATCCACCCGTCGTTGTCGAAATCGGCCGTTGCCGAGCCGAGGGCCGGCCCGAACTCGCGGCCCATCCCGGCTGCCGCGGTCACGTCCTCGAAGGTGCCGTCCCCCCGGTTGCGGTAGAGGACGTCGGGCTGCGGCCGGCTCGTCTCCGGCGCGCAATAGTCGGGTGCGCCGGCCCGGTCGTAGCACTGCGTGTGGCCCGCCAGCGTGTAGCCGAGGTAGTTGCCGACGAAAAGATCGAGCCGGCCGTCCCGGTCGTAGTCGAAGAACGACGCCGGAACTCCCCATCCGGGATCGCCCGTGCCGCTCCGGTCGGTGACGTCGGCGAAGGTGCCGTCGCCCCGGTTGCGGAGCATGCGGTTGCGTCCGAAGCGGGTCAGGTACAGGTCGGTCCAGCCGTCGTTGTCCATGTCGCCGGCCGCGACGCCCATGCCGTAGCCGCTTACCGCGACGCCTGCCTCGTCGGTCACGTCGGTGAACCGGAGCCGGCGCTTGCCGTCGGCCGCGATCTCCAGGTCGTTGCGGTAGAGCCGGTCGCCGGGCGGCTGGTCCGCGGGCGGCGGGAGCAGCGGCTCGCCGTCGCCCAGCCGATCTCCCTGCACGAGGTACACGTCGAGGTCGCCGTCGTTGTCGTAGTCGAACAGCCCGACGCCCGGTCCGGCCATCTCGGGCTGATAGAACCGGCCGGTCATCCCGTTGAAGTGCACGAAGTCGAGTCCGGTCTCGGCGGCCCGATCCACGAACCACTCCACGTCGGATTCCGGCGCGGCGGCGGGCTCCGTGTCGGGATCCGGCCGCGCGGCCGGATCGGGGCCGCAGGCGGACAGGCACACGGCCAGCAGGGAGCAGGTCGCCGAGCGTCGTGCAGTCGGATGCATCGGGAACGGCGGTCAGATTACGCCCGCTGGCCTCCGGTGTCCATCAATCCAGCATGCGCGCCGCCGCTCGCGCGTAGTAGGTGATGACGATGTCCGCCCCGGCGCGCGTGATGGCGGTCAGCACTTCCCGCATCGCGCGCTCCTCGTCCAGCCAGCCGTTGCGGGCGGCCGCCTTCAGCATGGCGTACTCGCCGCTGACGTGGTAGGCCGCGGTCGGGCAGCCGAACGCCTCCTTGACCCGCGCGATGACGTCCAGGTAGTGCAGCGCCGGCTTCACCATGACGATGTCGGCGCCTTCCTCCAGATCGAGCGCCACCTCGCGCAGGGCCTCCTCGACGTTGGCCGGATCCATCTGGTGCGTCCGCCGGTCGCCGAACGCGGGCGCCGAGTCGGCCGCGTCGCGGAACGGGCCGTAGTAGGCCGAGCAGTACTTGGCGGCGTAGCTCATGATCGCGACATCGGCGAAGCGCGCGGCGTCGAGCGCGTCGCGGATCGCGCCGACCCGCCCGTCCATCATGTCGGAGGGGGCGACCACGTCGGCCCCCGCTTCCGCGTGCGAGACGGCCGTGCGTGCGAGCCGTTCGACCGTGGCGTCGTTGACGATGACGTCGCCGTCGACGATGCCGCAGTGACCGTGCGACGTGTACTCGCAGAGGCACACGTCGGTCACGACCAGGATGTCCGGCGTCTCGTCCTTGATGGCCCGGATCGCGGCCTGGACCGGTGCGCCGGGGTCGTCCGCCGGGCTGCCGATCTCGTCCTTGTCCTCGTCGTGCGGCAGGCCGAACAGCAGGACCGACCGGACGCCGTCGCCCGCGGCGGCGGCCGTTTCGGCGACGGCCTCATCGACCGACAATTGGTACACCCCCGGCATCGACGGCACCTCCCGCCGCACGCCCTCGCCTTCGCAGACGAACAGGGGATAGACCAGCCCGTCGGGGGAGAGCCGCGTTTCGCGCACCATGCCGCGGATCGCGGCGGAGCGGCGCAGGCGCCGGGGGCGGCGGCGCAGGTCCAGCGTTTCGTCGGGCGCCCGCTTCCGCGCGACGCCCGCCGGCGAGGGAGCAGCGGTGGTAGTCATGCCATGGTTCCCGTTTCAGGCGGAGTGCGCCGCCGGCGTTCCGGTGAAATAGTCCGCAAGGGCCAGCGCGAGCGCCTGCGTAGTGTACGTGGACGGCATCACCGTCGTCTCCACCCCGAGCTGCCCCGCGGCCCGGGCCGTGACGGGACCGATCGCCGCCACGACGGTCGGGCGCAACAGCTCGACGGCCCGCACCGCGCCGAGCGATTGCGCGACGGCGCGGACGGCGGACGCGCTGGTGAACGTCACCGCATCGATCCCGCCCCGATCGAGCAGCTCGCGCACGCCGGCCCCCGGCCATGCGGTGGCGGCCACCGTACGGTACGCGGTGACCTCCGTCACCGCGGCCCCCGCAGCCCGCAGTGCGTCGGGCAGGAGCGGCCGTGCGATGTCGGCCCGCGGCAGCAGGATGCGCGTTCCACGCAGATCCAGGGCAGCCCGGAGCGCAGCGCTCACGCCTTCGCCGCGATGGTCGGCCGGCGCCAGATCCACGGACAGTCCGTGCCGCGCGAGCCGTGCGGCGGTCGCCGGACCGATGGCGCAGATCCGAACCCCCGCGAGCGTCCCGTCGCCCCCGCCCGCGCCGTCGAGGCGCTGCAGGAAGGCGTCGACGGCGTTGGCCGACGTGAACACGATCCAGGCGAATGAAGCCGCGGCGGCGCACGCGTCGTCGAGAGATTGCATGTCGTCCGGCGGAACGATGCGGATCGCCGGCGCCTCGATCGACTCGGCGCCCAGAGCGTCCAGCCGCTCGGCCAGCTCGGACGCCTGCGCCCGCGGGCGCGTCACCAGGATCCGTTTTCCGGTCAGCGGCCGCGTTTCGTGAGCCATCAGGTCCGGGCCGCCTCCAGCAACGGTCCGGCGCCCCCGTCCAGAAGCCCGGCCGCGACCCGGGCGCCCAGATCGGCGGCGCCCGCCAGCGATCCGTTGGCCTCGCTACGTACCAGCCTGACCCCGTCCGGCGAGGCGACCACGCCGCGCAGGAACAGATCGCTCCCGGCGACGGTCGTCACGGCTCCCAGCGGCACCTGACAGTCCGCCCCCAGCGCGGTGACGAGTGCGCGTTCCGCCTCCAGGGCGGCCGAGGCGTCGCGATCCGCGATCGCCGAGAGCAGATCGCGCATCTCGTCGTCGTCGCTGCGGTGCTCGGCGCAGACGATCCCCTGGCCGGGGGCCGGGACGCAGATATCGAACGGCAGCCGGACGGCGATGCGCCCGGCCAGGTTCAGCCGCACCAGCCCCGCCGCGGCCAGCACCAGCAGGTCGAAACCCCCTGCCTCGAGCTTGTCGAGCCGCGTGCCGACGTTGCCGCGGATCGGGGCGACTTCCAGGTGGGGATACGCGTGCCGCAGTTGCGCGGTTCGGCGCACGCTGCCGGTGCCGACCCGCGGAGCCCGGTCGGGTGCGAAGATCGCTGCCGGGTCCGCGGCGGGAGGCTCGCCCGACCGCGGCGCCACGACCGCGTCGCGCGCGTCCTCGCGCGGCAGCACCGCCTGCACGCTCAGCCCCGCCAGCCGTTCGGCGGGCAGATCCTTGGCGCTGTGGACGGCGAGGTCGACCCGCCCGTCGATCAGCGCTTCTTCGATCTCCTTGACGAACAGCCGCTTGCCTCCGGTGCTGGAGATCGGCTTCGAGGACAGGCGGTCGCCGCTGGTCCTGATGAGCACCAGCTCGACGTTGGGGGCCCCCGCACGCACGAGGGCGCCGGCCACGGCTTCCGCCTGCCAGCGGGCGAGGGGGCTGCCGCGCGTCCCGACCCGCAGCCGTCTCACCGGTTCCTCGGGGTCGAAGGGCGTCCGGCGGTGGCGCCCGCCGCCTCGCGATCGCGCAGCGTGCGCCGTCGTTCCTCGGCCGCTCTCTCGTCGAGTCCGAACAGCCGGCTGAGCGTGTCCGCGTCGGCGGCCACGGCCTCTTCGTCCGGCGCCGCCTTGAGCTGCTGGGTCGGCGACGACAGCAGCTTCTCCACCAGCAGCCGCGTGACCTCTTCCACGCGCGTTCTGGCGGCCGGCGGCAGCGACGCCAGCCTGGGCGCGAGCCGCTCCAGCTCCTGCCGCCGCGTCCGCTCGAAGTGCTCCCGCAACGCGACCACCGTAGGAACGGCGCCGCGCGAGCGGAGCCAGCGCATGAAGCCGTCGACCTCCTCGCGCACCATC